>JAUWSP010000065.1 GCA_030610025.1 Acidobacteriota bacterium
CTGCTCCGGCAAGTGCATATTCAAAATAACCCGGCCGACCGTCGTATCGATCAATTGACGATCCAACTGCTCCACGTCGGTATGCAAAAGGTCCTGGTCGTGATACTGGGTCTCCAGATTGATGAAGGAGCCGGTATAGCGAACCCGAATCGGAGCCTGGGTCTCCACAACGCCCTCGTGCAGCGCCAGGAGCACGGAATCGAAGTCGTGAAAGGTTCGGCCCTCGCCCTTGGCACCGGCGCGTCGCATCGTCAGGTAGTAGGCGCCAAGCACCATGTCCTGACTGGGCACGGCGAGCGGGCGGCCACTGGCGGGGCTCAGGATGTTGTTCGACGACAGCATGAGCACATGGCTCTCGATCTGAGCCTTGGGAGATAGCGGCAAATGGACTGCCATCTGGTCGCCATCGAAGTCGGCGTTGAACGCCGCACAGACCAGAGGATGGATCTTGATCGCCTTGCCCTCGATGAGCACCGGCTCGAAAGCTTGGATGCCGAGTCGATGCAGCGTCGGAGCACGATTGAGTAGTACCAGATGGTCCTGAATGACCTCTTCGAGGGCATCCCAGACCGCATCTTCCTCGCGTTCCACCATCTCTTTCGCCGCCTTGATGGTGCCCACCAACTCCTTTTCTTCGAGCCGGTTGTAGATGAAAGGCTTGAACAGCTCCAAAGCCATCTTCTTGGGCAGACCACACTGATGGAGCTGCAGCTCGGGTCCGACCACGATGACGGAGCGGCCGGAGTAGTCGACGCGCTTGCCAAGAAGGTTCTGCCGGAACCTGCCCTGCTTGCCCTTCAAGGTATCGGAGAGCGACTTGAGCGGCCGATTGTTGGAGCCCTTCAGCACCCTCCCGCGGCGACCGTTGTCGAACAGGGCGTCCACGGCCTCCTGCAGCATCCGCTTCTCGTTGCGGACGATGACCTCGGGGGCGCGCAGCTCCAGAAGCTTCTTGAGTCGGTTGTTGCGATTGATGACCCGGCGATACAGATCGTTCAAATCGCTGGTGGCGAAACGGCCACCATCCAACGGCACCAGCGGCCGCAGCTCGGGCGGAATCACAGGAATAACGTCGAGAATCATCCACTCGGGACGATGTCCGCTCTTGCGAAACGCCTCGACCACCTTGAGTCGTTTGGCTGCCTTGAGCCGCCGGATCTGGCTGGTCTCCGTCTTCATGACGATGCGCAGCTCTTCGGACAGCTCATCGGGGTCGATGCGGCTCAGCAATTCCTTGATCGCCTCGGCTCCCATGCGCGCCTCGAAGGATTCCGCTCCGAAGGTGTCGCGCACCTCCCGGAAGCGCTCCTCTGAGAGCAGCTCGCTCTCTTCCAGGTCCGTGTCGCCCGGGTCGATCACGACGTAGCTCTCGAAGTAGAGAATTCTCTCGAGATCCCTGAGGCTCAGGTCCAAAAGATGCCCGATACGGCTCGGCAGACCCTTGAAGAACCAGACATGAGAGACCGGGCTGGCCAGCTCGATATGCCCCATGCGCTCGCGTCGGACTCGGGACCGAGTGACCTCCACGCCGCACTTGTCACAGACGACACCGCGGTGCTTCATCCGCTTGTACTTGCCACACAGGCATTCCCAATCTGAAATGGGACCGAAGATCTTGGCGCAGAAGAGACCGTCACGCTCCGGCTTGAATGTCCGGTAGTTGATGGTCTCGGCTTTCGTCACCTCGCCATGACTCCACGAGCGAATCTTCTCTGGTGATGCCACCGAGATCTTGATCGCGTTGAAGTCCTTGAGCGCTGTCGGCTTGTTCATTGTTCGAAGAGGCTGCAAGGTGATTCCTCCTTCTCTTGGGGGTCGGTCCTCGACCTTCTCCAACCTGGTTCCAGTTCCGCCGTTAGACCTTCAAGAGCTCCACATCGAGACACAGGCTCTGAAGCTCCCGCACCAACACGTTGAAGGACTCGGGCAGACCCGGATCCTCGGGGACATCTCCCTTCACCAGGGCTTCATAGATACGACTTCGGCCTTCCACGTCATCGCTCTTGACAGTGAGCAACTCCTGCAAGGTGTAGGCTGCGCCGTAGGCCTCCAAGGCCCAGACTTCCATCTCACCGAACCTCTGACCACCGAACTGGGCCTTGCCTCCCAGCGGCTGCTGCGTGATCAGCGAGTACGGGCCGATGGAGCGGGCGTGAATCTTGTCGTCCACGAGGTGAGAGAGCTTCAGCATGTAGATGTAGCCCACCGTCACCTCCTGCTCGAACGGTTCGCCAGTCATGCCGTCGTGGAGCGTTGTCTTACCCGAGCTGGGCAGATTGGCGTCCGCCAGGAAGCCCTTGAGGTCCGATTCATGGGCACCGTCGAAGACCGCGGTTGCGAAGTGCAACCCCAGGACCTGACCCGCCCATCCGAGGTGCGTCTCGAGGATCTGACCGACGTTCATTCGACTGGGCACGCCCAGTGGATTGAGTACGATCTCCACAGGCGTCCCGTCGGGCAGATACGGCATGTCTTCCTCTGGAAGAACTCGAGAAATGACGCCCTTGTTGCCATGCCGCCCAGCCATCTTGTCGCCGACCTGTAGCTTGCGCTTCATGGCGACATAGGTCTTCACCAGCTTGATGACACCTGGCGGCAACTCATCGCCCTTCTGCAACAGCTGGATCCTCTCCTCGTTGACCTTGTGAAGAACCTCGATGTAGGAATCCGTGCTGCGATAGACCTCGCTCACCGTCTTGAGGAGCTTCTTGTCCGCGACCGGAAGGCGCAGAATCTCCTGACGATTCAAGGCGTCGAGTGCCGGGAACGTGATCTTCTCGCCCTTCTTGAGCAGCTTCTCGCCAGCCCGACTGCTGACTGCCGCGCTGACTTTCGAGCCCACCAACAGATCGGTGATCTTCTTGTTGCGCTCTTCGGTGTAGATCCGCACCTGGTCCTTGATGTTCTTCTCGAGGCGGGCGATCTCCGATTCTTCGATCTCCTGCGCCCGAATGTCCTTGTCGACACCCTTTCGAGAGAAGATCTTCACGTCGACGACCGTGCCCTCGATACCCGGCGGGACTTTGAGACTCGCGTCGCGAACGTCGCCGGCTTTCTCGCCGAAGATCGCCCGCAGGAGCTTTTCTTCGGGAGTCAGCTGTGTTTCGCCCTTCGGGGTCACCTTGCCGACCAGAATGTCGCCTGGCTTGACCGTGGCTCCGATGCGGATGATGCCACTGTCATCCAGATCGCGAAGCGCGGATTCAGAGACGTTGGGGATATCTCGAGTGATCTCCTCGGGACCCAACTTGGTATCCCGCGCCTCGATCTCGAACTCCTCGATATGGATCGAAGTGAAGTAGTCATCCTTCACCAGACGCTCAGAGACCAGAATCGCGTCCTCGAAGTTGTACCCCCGCCATGGCATGAAGGCGACCAGCACGTTGCGCCCGAGGGCCAACTCGCCTTGGTCGGTGCTGGGACCGTCGGCCAGGACGTCTCCCTTGCGGACTCTCTTGCCTTGCTCCACAACCGGCTTCTGGGTAACGCAGGTGTTCTGATTGGAGCGACGGAACTTCGTCAACTGATAGATATCGGCTCCGAAGTCTTTCGCCTCGCCGGTGTCCGCATCCTCACCTTCGACTCTGACGATGACCCGCTCCGAGTCGACCGAGTCGACGATGCCACCCCGCTTGCAGAGCACCACGGCGCCAGAGTCGCGGGCCACGATGGTCTCGAGCCCGGTTCCCACGATCGGCGCTTCGCTGCGCAGAAGAGGTACGGCCTGGCGCTGCATGTTCGAGCCCATCAGAGCGCGATTGGCGTCGTCGTGCTCGAGAAAGGGAATCAGCGCGGCCGCCACCGAAACCAGTTGCTTCGGGCTGATATCCATGTAGTCCACACGGTCCCGCTCCACGGTGACGAAGTCGCCCCCCGAACGGGACGTGACCCGCTCCTCCATCAGGTTGCCCCGATCATCGACCTCGGCGTTGGCCTGGGCGATGATGTACTTCTCCTCCTCCCAGGCGGTCAGATACCAGGCATGGGGCTCACCATCGACGGGCCGCTTGTGCCCCCGCTTGAGCTTGTTGTTGGCGGCTTTCAACTCGTCTCCGGTCACGATCTGACCCAGCTTGAAGGGACCACCGCCGATCCTCGTCACCCTGAAGTGATCGATGACCCGCCCACCCTCGACCTTCTTGTACGGGCTTTCGATGAAGCCGTACTCGTTGACCCGGGCATAGGTGGCCAGAGACGAGATCAGGCCGATATTCGGGCCTTCAGGCGTTTCGATAGGACAGATGCGGCCGTAGTGGGAGGCGTGAACGTCACGCACTTCGAACCCAGCGCGCTCCCTCGACAAGCCACCAGGGCCCAGCGCCGAGAGGCGCCGCTTGTGGGTCACCTCCGAGAGCGGGTTCGTCTGATCCATGAACTGCGAGAGCTGTGACGAGCCGAAGAACTCCTTGATCGCCGCGATGACCGGCTTCGAGTTGATCAGGTCATGGGGCATGGCCGAGTCGATATCCTGATGCACCGACATCTTTTCCTTGATGGCCCTCTCCATTCGAACCAGGCCAACTCGAAACTGGTTCTCCAGCAGCTCACCCACCGTCCGCACGCGTCGATTGCCGAGGTTGTCGATATCGTCGACTCTTCCCACGTCCCGATGCAGGCGCAGGAAATACTCCACGACTCTTAGGAAGTCATCGGCCGACAGGGTCTTCTGATCGACTGGCACCTCGGTGTCGAGCTTGATGTTGAACTTGAATCGCCCGACGCGAGAGAAGTCGTACCGCTTGGCGTCGAAGAACATGCCATAGAACAGCGACCGAGCACTCTCCAACGTCGGAGGATCACCCGGTCGCATGCGACGATAGATCTCGATCAGGGCATCCTTGGCATTGGTCGTGTGGTCCTTCGCGAGGGTGTTGGTCAAGATATTTCCAACCACCTCCCAATCCGGGAAGAAGAGCTCCAGATCGGTGTGCTTACGATCCTTGAGACGCTCCTCGAGGTCCTCGGGAACGAGCTCGTTGGCCTCGAACAGCACCTCGCCGGTATCCAGGTCCACGACATCGGAAATAAAGAGAGCCCGATCGAGATCGGCGATCCGCACCGTTTCCTCGAGATCCTTGCCCTTGTCGAGCGTAGCGATTCCTGCATCATCCAGCTTCAGGCCGGCAAACAGGCGATAGGCGTTGCGGCGGCCGCGGCTGTGACGGTCCTTCAGTCGTTCCTGCTCGAGAACAGCCGGGGGAAGCGACAGTGTCACCTTTCCCCGGCCGACCGGCTTGGCTGCAATGGGTGTATAGAAACGCCGCAGGATGGCCTCGTCGTCTTCGAGGCCGAGAGCCCGCAAGAAGACCGTGCCGTGGAACTTACGCTTGCGATCGATCCGGATACTGAGCACTTCCTTCTGGTCGTACTCGAACTCGACCCACGACCCACGATAGGGAATGATCTTGGCCAGGAAGGAGCGGGGGGCCTGCTTGGTGAAGAACACTCCGGGACTGCGGTGCAACTGACTGACAATGACCCGCTCCGTACCGTTGATCACAAAGGTCCCGTTGTCGGTCATCAGCGGAATATCGCCGAAATAGACCTCCTCCTCCTTGGCGTCACGCATCATCCGCGCGCCAGTCTCGGGGTCCTTGTCGAAAACGAACAACCTGAAAGTCACACGCAGAGGCACGGCGTGGGTCATCCCACGCTCCTGGCACTCCGAAATAGAGTAGGTCAGCTGAAGATCGACCGGATTGCCGCAGATGTCACATCGCGTCACCCGGTTCTTGTTGATCACGCCGCATTCGGGACAATCCACCGTCTCCTCGTGCGGATGCTCGGTCATGATCTTGGCGCTGCAATTCGAGCAGGTCATTCGCAAGTACTCGAGCCCGCTGAGCTCGCCGCATTTGCACTGCCAATCTCCGATGGTGTACTTCACGAAGTCGAGGGAGCAGGTTTCCCTGAAGTCGGAGAACGGGAAAATACTCGTGAAGACCGCCTGCAAGCCGCGGCTCTCCCGTTCGTCCGGCAGCAGGTTCATTTGCAGAAACCGCTCATAGGACCGGCGCTGCACGTCGATGAGGTTCGGGATTGCCAGGGACGTCCGAATCGTCGAGAAATCCTTGCGCTCGCGGTTCTGAACCTGAGTTGTTGTTTCCATGAGAGAGGCTCCTAAGGTCTCTTCCGAGTCGGGCTATCAGGGGCGGCTAGACCAGGCCGCCACCCTTGCCCCGCGCTACCGGGTCAGACGCAAACCTCTCCCGGCCGCACCAACCGGTACGGTCGCAGAGAGGGGGTGTCGTGGGCCCGTTGGCACCAGATCGTGCGTCGAGGCTGTCGTTTCGCAAATGGTTCGCTTGTCTTCAACAGGTAGAGTCGCCCTTCTGGGCTCCATTACTTGATCTCTACCTGAGCGCCCACTTCTTCGAACTTCTTCTTCATCGCCTCGGCCTCGTCCTTGGAGACGGCCTCTTTTACCGTTGCAGGAGCCGACTCGACCAGATCCTTGGCGTCTTTCAGACCGAGGCTGGTGACTTCGCGAACCGCCTTGATGACGTTGATCTTCTTGTCTCCGATGGCAGTCAGCACCAAATCGAACTCTGTTTGCTCCTCGGCTGCGGCTTCGCCACCACCCGCACCAGCAGCCGCGGCCGCCATGGGCATTGCCGCCGCCGCGGCGGAGACACCGTAATGATCTTCAAGCTCTTTGACCAGATTGTTGAGCTCGAGGACCGTCATCTCATCGACCTGCTTGATGAACTCTTCTGCTGCGATCGCCATTTCTCTCGGTCTCCTCTATCACTGAAAAATCGGACTTGCTTTCTTCTCTGTGCTCTTGCTCTGTGCCGCCGGGATCCATACGCCCCCCCGGCGACCTCGTTCTGCTACTCGGACCCTTCCTTCTGTTGCCGAATCTGGTCCAGCACCACCACGAACTGCCGAGGCAGGGCGCCCAGCGTTCGAACGAAGCTGGTGATCGGCGACTGCAGCAGGTACACGAGCTTGGTAATCAACTCCTCGCGGCTCGGCAGGGAGGCAATCTCCCTGACTTTCTGCGCATCGACTGGCTGCCCCTCGACCAGACTCGTCTTGAACTCGAGCGCGGGGACCTCTTTCGCGTACTCGGTCAGCGTCTTGGCCAGCGAGACCGGATCGTCGTTGCTGAAGGCAACGGCGGTAGGCCCCTCGAACTCGGCCTTCAACTCCTCGAGGACCTTGCCATCGATCGCTCTGAGCACCAGACGGTTCTTGACCACCGCGTAGGTGCCGCCGACATCACGAATCCGGCGACGAAGCTCGGTCACCTGCGGCACCGAGATTCCCCTGAAGTCGAGCAGGAAGACGTGCGGCGCCGCCGCCAGACCTTCCTGGTAGCTTTCAACCAACTGCTCTTTCTTTTGACGGCTCAGTGGCATCGTCGGCCCCCTAGGCCTCCGCTACAGCGAACGTACTCTCATCGACTCGGATCCCGGGACCCATCGTCGAGGAGACGCTCACCGACTTGACGTATTTACCCTTGGCGGACGAGGGCCGCGCTTTGAGCACTGCCCCAATCAACGCTTCGGCATTCTCCTGAAGTTGTTCGGCTGAAAACGACACCTTGCCGAAGGGCGCTTGCACGATACCGGCTTTGTCGACGCGAAACTCGATCTTTCCTGCCTTGATCTGTTCGACCGCTTGACCGACATCGAAGGTCACCGTACCGGTCTTGGGATTGGGCATCAGACCCCTGGGGCCCAGCACTCGCCCCAGGCCACCGACGATTTTCATCATGTCAGGGGTCGCCACCACGGCGTCGAAGTCGAGCCAACCCTCTTTGATCTTCTTGGCCATATCGTCGGCACCGACATGGTCGGCACCGGCATCTTCGGCCTCCTTCACCTTCTCGCCGCCAGCGAAGACCACCACTCGAACACTCTTGCCGGTCCCATGAGGAAGAGCAACGGTGCCTCGCACCATCTGGTCGGCATGTTTCGGGTCAACGCCCAGACGCATGGCGACCTCCATGGTCTCGTCGAACTTGGCGAATGCCGACTCCTTGGCGAGTCCAACAGCCTCGGCAAGACCGTAGGGACCGGGCCCCGCCTTTTCGACTGCCTGCTTGAAATTCTTTCCGTGACGTGCCACGAATAATCCTCCAACGGCGCGGGCGACTAGCCCATCACCTCGATACCCATGGAGCGAGCTGTGCCCTCGATGATGCGCATCGCAGCTTCCAGGCTCGCAGCATTAAGATCCGGATCCTTGGTCTTGGCGATTTCCGCGACCTGCGCCCGGGTAACCGTGCCCACCTTCTCTCGATTCGGCTCACCCGAGGCCTTTTCGATGCCGGCCGCCTTCTTCAGCAGCACTGCCGCCGGAGGCGTCTTGGTAATAAAGGTGTAGCTTCGATCGGCGTAGACCGTAATCACCACCGGAATGATCATGCCGTTCTCACTCTGGGTCCGGGCGTTGAACGCCTTGCAGAAATCCATGATGTTGACGCCAGCCTGACCCAGGGCCGGGCCGACGGGCGGCGCCGGCGAAGCCTGACCGGCCGGAATCTGGAGCTTGATCTGCCCTGTGACTTTTTTCGACATTGCTCTCGTATCCTCGCGCGCTCGACTACCTAGAGCTTCTGAACCTGACTGAAGTCCAACTCAACGGGTGTGGCCCGCCCGAAGATCGTCACCATCACCTTGAGGGTGTTCCGATCCAGGTTGACATCCTCGACCACGCCGGTGAAGTTGTTGAAGGGACCGTCGATGATCTTCACCGGCTCGCCTCTGTCGAAGATGTACTTCGGTTTCGGCTTCTCGCTCGAGCTGACCACCTGCTCCAGGATCTGCTCGACCTCCTCCTGGGTCAGTGGTGTCGGCTTCTTGCCGCTACCCACGAAGCCCGTCACCTTCGGGGTGTTCTTGACCACGTGCCAGGCGGCGTCCGACATCACCATCTCCACGAGGATGTAGCCCGGAAAGAACTTGCGCTGTGTCTCCTTCTTCTTTCCGCCGCGATACTCGACGATGGTCTCAGTGGGAATGTGAATCTCGCTGAAGGCCTCCCCCATGTCCAAAGCCTCGGCTCGCTGGCGCAAGGTCTCCTTGACCCTGTCCTCGAAACCCGAATAGGTGTGGACGATGTACCACTTCATCGCCGACTTCTTCGGCTCTGCGCTGCCATCGCTGGCTTTGTCATCCGTCGCTGTCGTCATCAACCAAGAACCCTGATAATGCCCTCGTACACCTTGATAATTACGATATCGACCACCCAGAGATAGAAAGCGAAGATGACGCTGGTGATAATCACGACAATCGTCGTGGAGATCACCTCATCCCGGGCCGGGAAGGTCACCTTCTTCAACTCAGACCGAGTCTCGGACAAAAAAGTCCTGATCTTCTTTATGCCTTCGCTGATCGATACCACGTCCTGGCCTCTCGACGACTAGTCATCGGTTCCAACCCGGAGGGACTCGAGCGGCCTGCCGGCCTCACCTGAGCCCTTTGAATCAGAGAATCTCGAGAACCTTTTCAATAAAACCCGTAGAGACGATGGCAGGCCAGGAGGGATTCGAACCCCCAACATTCGGTTTTGGAGACCGACGCTCTACCAGTTCGAGCTACTGGCCTGTACTGCCGCTTGCTTGCCTCTCGAGCCGACCCCTTACTCGATAATTTCGGTGACGGTGCCGGCGCCGACCGTGCGGCCACCTTCACGAATCGCGAATCGAACGCCCTTTTCCATGGCGATCGGCGCGATCAGCTCCACCGTCAGGTTTACGTTGTCGCCC
>JAUWSP010000366.1 GCA_030610025.1 Acidobacteriota bacterium
AGTCGTAGGCCGCGACCATGCTGCTCGGTGTCTTCTGGGCTACGCTCGGCATCGCGATCAAGGCGACAGCAACCAGGACCAGAAAGAGTTTCAGATTCGGTTTCATTTGATTACCTCCAGTGATGACACCTTCATTCCTCTTGATCTGACTTCCGATGGTCGATCTCTTGCATCGTCCGACGGTTGCCACTAGTTTATTACCTCAGTCGGATGAACGCACGCATCGAGATGGAGGAGGATTCACTGTGCCCTTGCATGAGCTAGCCGGCCATCCGGCACCCGCCTCACTCCTGGTGGACATTCCCAGTCTGGTCTCGGCCTACTATTCCTACCGGCCCGACCCCGCCGAACCGTCGCAACGCGTGGCATTCGGAACCTCTGGACACCGCGGATCCTCCCTCCGGCGCAGCTTCAATGAAGCCCACATCCTGGCCATCAGCCAGGCGATTGCGGAGTACCGAAAGCGCCAGGGCATCGACGGCCCCTTGTTCCTGGGCCGAGACACCCACGCACTCTCCACCCCGGCGCACATGACGGCTTTGGAAGTCCTGGCAGCCAACGATGTAGAGGTGCGAGTGGCGCGTGATGACGGGTACACGCCGACTCCGGTCATCTCTCACGCGATCCTGACCCACAATCGAGACCGCAAGGAGGGCCTGGCCGACGGCATCGTGATCACACCCTCGCACAACCCCCCGGAAGATGGTGGCTTCAAATACAACCCTCCCCACGGGGGGCCTGCCGACGTCGAAGTCACCGACTGGATCGCAGCCAGAGCCAATGAGCTCCTCACAGGGGGCAATCGGGGTGTCCGGCGCCTGGCCTACGACAAGGCCCTGACCAGAGCCAACGTCCGAGAGCACGACTACATCGAGGCCTATGTGAGCGACCTCGGAGGCGTCGTCGACATGGAGGCGATCCGCTCCTCCGGCCTGAAGATCGGCGCCGACCCCATGGGTGGCTCGGGGGTCGCCTTCTGGGAGCCCATTGCGGCGCGCTATGGGTTGGATCTCACCGTCGTCAACCCCGAAGTGGACCCCACCTTTCGCTTCATGCGGGTGGACCGCGACGGCAAGATCCGGATGGACTGCTCGTCGCCCTCGGCCATGGCGGGCCTGATCGATCTGAAAGACCGGTTCGACATCGCCTTCGGCAACGACCCCGACTTCGATCGCCATGGCATCGTGACGCCGGGTGCCGGGCTGATGAACCCCAACCACTATCTGGCGGTGGCCATCAGCTACCTGTTTCAGAACCGACCCGAGTGGCCCCCGACAGCCGCCGTGGGCAAGACCCTCGTCAGCAGCAGCATCATCGATCGACTGACCAGGGATCTCGACCGAGCTCTCAATGAAGTGCCGGTCGGCTTCAAGTGGTTCGTCGAGGGCCTGCTGGACGGCAGCTGCGGTTTCGGTGGCGAAGAGAGCGCCGGCGCCTCCTTCCTGCGACTCGACGGCACGGTATGGACGACCGACAAGGACGGGTTCATCCTCGACCTGTTGGCCGCCGAGATCACGGCCAGAACCGGCCGCGACCCGGGTGAGCACTACGTCCAGCTCACCGAGAAGTTCGGCAAACCGATCTACGAGCGCATCGACGCACCCGCCACGCCAGAGCAGAAGGCAGCCCTGAAGAATCTCTCACCGGATCAGGTCACGGCCGATGAGCTGGCCGGCGAGCCCATCGAGGCGATTCTCACCCACGCCCCGGGCAACAACGCCCCCATCGGCGGCCTCAAGGTGGTGGCTGAAAATGGCTGGTTCGCCGCCCGTCCCTCCGGCACCGAGGAGGTCTACAAGATCTACGCCGAGAGCTTCCTTGGCAGGGAGCACCTGGAACAAATCCAGACAGAGGCCCAGGCAATCGTCGGCAACGCTTTCGACTCCAGCGGTTGAAGGCGCTGCGGGTTTCCTCAGGGGACCGACGAGGTCCAGGCACTCATGTCGCCGCTCTCGAAGCCGTCAGCGAAGATCCCGTCGGTGACTGCAGCGCTGCCGCTATCTGTGGCCATATCGACCGGCGGTGACCGACCGTAGCTGGGATCGTTCCACAGGGCGTAGAGGTATTCGCCCCGGCTCAGGCCGAGGACCTGGCCACCACTGCCGGCGATGCAATCGTCGGGAAAGTCGTTGTCGATGGCCTCGTCGCGCAGAAATTCGAAGTACTCCTTGCTGGCAGTCTGGTAGCGCAGGGTCGCTTCGACGGTCACGGGTGAGGGCGTCCCCTTCGGCACCGCTATCTGGTACGTCACGACGTCGTAGTTCACCAGAACGCCGGAGCCCGGAAAGGTCTCGGGGTAGATGTAGCCCACGGGCTGCGTTTCGAGATCGTCAGCACCGGTGAATCCCAGAGGGGGGATCCGGTTGTCCAGGGCAACGCAATCGTTCTTCACGAAGTGAAACAGATGATGGCCGGTGGCGGCGGACTCGACGTCACACTGCGCGGTGCCGTTGTAGTTCCAGATCCCTTGCTGGACCTCATACACCATGAGCTGTGGGTCGTCAGTCAGATCGCCCGTAGCCGGGCTCCAGTCGCCGCTCTCCCAGACGACGCTGCCGGTGCCGTCCCGCGCCACGAGATGCAGCCACATGCGGCGGCCCTCCCCATAGCCGGTGGGCAACTTGTGGCCGGTGAGGTTGGTGACGCGGACATCGACCTCGAGATCGCCACCCGCCGCCACCTCTGAAGGCAGCGAGACCTCGACAGAGGCTGATTGGTTCTGCAGCAGATCCAGGGCCCACGCGGTCGTTGCATCGAAACTGGCATCGCGATCGAGGCCGGTGCCATATTCCCCTTTGAGGACCTGGGGGAGCCAGGAATTGCCGCCCGCAAGCTGATGGAGGGGCATGTCTCCTGTCCGGTTGTTCCGGCACTGGCTCGAGGCACAAGCGGGATCCTGGGTCGTGTCGGGCATGTGGCATGCCGAGCAGCTCTCGAAATCCGGCGACGCCTCGTCGCCCAACGCACTCTGCTGCCACTCCTTGAAGGTCCGTTCGATCGGAAACGGCACGCCGGTGTCCTGACCTGTTGCGTCCCTCAAGTTGAGAAGCGGATTGGTGACATTGTGACAGTTCCCGCAGAGATCGTTGCTCACTTCGTACTCGGAGTAGGACCACTCGTGCATCGGCTGGGTGTGCGGTGGCCCATCGTAGTCGTAGGGGCCGGCACGGCAGGGCTCTCGAGGCGTGTGCGTGCCGCCATCGGAGCAGATCACATCGTCGATCCAGAAGCTGCCATTCTCGAAGTAGACCGGCTCCTGCCCGGCGGGGGGGTTGTCGTTGACCTCCATGCGGTGGCAGAAATGACAGGTCAGGCCTGAGAAGTCGTTGTCTGGCTCATCGAGATTGCCCGAGAGGCCACAGCCATCGGCATCGCCGACGACTCCACTGCCGGCGTTGGCCCTGCCTTCGAGCCAGCCCCCTGGGCTATGGCACCGCAGACAGAATTCGCCGACACCCTCGAAGCCCAACTCGTCACCGTCGTGGTTGGCCACGTCCAGGGCGGCCCAGAAGATCGGGTCTCTGCCCGCGTTGGCCATCATGGACCCCGCCCAGGTGTCCCAGGGCTCGATGTGCCCGAGGTCGTAGTCCCCATGGCAACTGAAGCAGTCGCCTGGAGTCAGGAGCGGAAAGGTCAGCGGACCCTGGGTGCCGAGCGGAGTGAAAACGCCAGCCAGTAGCAGGGTTGGACCGATCAGGAACGCCAGGCCACCCAGTCGCCAGATTCGTCGTCGGTACAGCTTGTTTCGAGGCATCTCCTGTCTCCCTCTCGGCGTTGTCTGATACTTTCCAAGTATCACCGATTCTTGCCTGGTCCCAAAACCAGGCCTCGTGAAATATGCCATGGTCGAGCTCAGCCACATTCGAGAAGCACGATCCCGCCTCTCCGGCGGAGCCATCAAGGAGACTCCCTGTCTCGAGTCCGAGGCACTCTCCGAACGATGTGGAGTCCATCTGTTCCTCAAGTACGAGACCCTGCAGCGCACCGGGTCCTTCAAGCCCCGCGGGGCGTTGAACCGCATCCTCACG
>JAUWSP010000448.1 GCA_030610025.1 Acidobacteriota bacterium
TGATCTGGGAGGAGCAGCCCGACGACCCGACAGAGAGAGCCCAGGCGGTCAGGGGTCTCTACGAAGCGAATCTGGCCATGGGAGGCGATTTTCTGGCTGGGATTCTCTACTGGAAGCTCTCCACGGAGCCAGCTCACCTGGAGGTCGAGCCCTTCGTTCTCATCATAGGCGAGCGTGCAGGAAACGATCCCTTGCTGGGGGAGCTCGAGCGGTTCACGACGGAGCTGCCCGTAGATCGTCGGCGATCTCGTTGGATTTCTCGGTAGCAATCCCCGTTTTGACGATATCCTCCCCCAACGAATTCGCCAGAGAAGGCTCACTCAAGGGAGTCGAATCGATGCGTCTAGCGCTGGGAATAGTGATCGCGTTGTCTACTGCGGCAGGCACCTGGGCCCAGGATGTCGAGAACCTGCCATTCCACGAGTACGACCCACCCTCCACACTCGTGGTTGCCGAGCACCCGCTGACGCGGGCCAGGTACCCCTTCATCGATGTCCACAACCACCAGTTCGGCATGCCCGATCAGGACCTCAGCGAGCTGACGGCGGAGATGGACAAGCTCAACATGGCGGTGATGGTGAATCTGAGCGGACGTGGCTTTCGCCGCGTCGAGCAGGCCGACGGCACAACCCGGTACGCGCCGAGAGACGGAGGCTATCTCCAGCGAGCAGTCACCAACGCCTCGACGAATGCCCCGGGGCGCTTCATCGTGTTCACCAACATCGACGTGTTCGGCATCGATGAGTCGGACTAGGGCGACCGCACCCTGCGCCAACTGGACGCAGACGTCGCCAATGGCGCCAACGGCCTGAAGATCTACAAGAACCTCGGACTCACCGCCAAGGACGCCGAGGGCGAGAGAATTCCGGTCAACGATCCGCGTCTGGACCCGATCTGGGCCAGGTGTGGCGAGCTCGGGATACCCGTTCTGATCCACACCGGTGAGCCGGCCCCCTTCTGGAGGAAGAAGGACGGGAACAACGAGAGGCTGCTGGAGCTCATCGAGAAGCCGGAGCGGTATCGCGACCCGGAGATCTACCCTTCCTGGGAAGAGGTCATGGGCGAGCAGCACGACATCTTCCGGAAACACCCCCGCACCAACTTCATCAACGCTCATCTCGGCTGGATGGGCAACGACCTGGAGAGCCTTGGCGCGCTGATGGACGAGCTGCCCAACATGTACACCGAAATCGGCGCCGTGCTCGCCGAATTGGGCCGACAGCCACGCTTCGCTCGCGAGTGGCTGATCCGCTACCAGGACCGGGTGATGTTCGGCAAAGACTCCTGGCGACCCGAGGAATACCATGTCTATTTCCGCGTCCTGGAGACGGCCGACGACTACTTCGACTACTACCGCCGCCGGCACGCCTTCTGGAAGATGTACGGTCTCGACCTGCCGGATGATGTGCTGAGAAAGCTCTACTACAAGAACGCTCTGCGGGTCGTTCCAGGCATCGACCCGACGCTCTTTCCCGACGGATAGCAGCCGTCTCATAGCTCCCGAACCAGCTACACTAGAACCAGTACATCGCTTGGACAGGGGTTATGGCTCAGCAACGGTCTCCAGGGGAATCCGCTCGCGCTGTCGCGAGAGCTGCGGCGGCGCTGAGCGAGGCATTGGATCTGGAAGCCAGGCTCGCACCCTTCGCCGAGTTGCGATGGAGCGGCAAGGGGCCTCAGGCTCCCGTGCTCCGATTGGATGACTTCTCTGGAATTCCCTTCCTGGTGGACATCACCGGCGTCGAGGAGTACCAACACAGGGCGAGACTGCGGGCGGACCCCGATGACCTCTACGCGGCGGTGACACCAGGGGCTCCCGGCTACGAGCTCTACTGCCAAGAGAAGCTGAATCTCGCGCCTGTAGATTTCGTGCAAGCGACGCCGGTCGAGACACGCTTGGACCTGGCTATGGCCTGCCGTGAAGGCACGGCACGAGATCGGATCCAGCAGCGGATCGAGGTCGATGGAGGCCTGACCATCGATCCGTTCATGGGTATCGAAGAGGTGTGGAAGCTGGCCGACGTCCTGACCAGATCCATGCGGGCTCCCGTCAGCGTGATGGCGCCACCACCGCCGGTAACCTGGATCGCCAACGACAAGCAGCTCTTCAGCCAGCTGGTGGAATCGGTTCTGGGCTCGGAGTGGCTCGTGGAAACTCGAATCGGGCGATCACCCGAGGTGCTGGCGCGAGAGCTCCTTTCGCTAGCCGAGCGCCACGCCCAGGTCGGCTTGAAACGCCTTCGCTGCGCCTCCGCAATGGGCAACAAGGTCTTCGCGGCTTCCGAGATCCGAAGCCAGCAGGTGGAAGGAGTGACAGCCCGGGTTCGGCGATTTCTCGATCGCACCGAATGGCAGGGTGACGAAAACGTTCAGGTTGTGGCCTGGGAAAATGTCGATCACTCTCCCTCGACACAGCTGTGGATTCCACCACCGGAGCTGGGACCGCCGCGCTTCGACGGCGTCTTCGAACAACTCCTGGAAGGCCAGCGAAAGGTTTTCGTGGGCAGTCGGCCCTCGACCCTACCCCAAGCAGTCAACGACGCCGCCGCGGAAGGATCCCTGGCTGTGGCACTCGCCCTCCAGACCCTCGGCTATGTCGGTCGCTGCTCCTTCGACTTCGTCCTCGTTGGCGATCCCGATCGAGACTTTCAGCTGCACTTCACAGAGTGCAACGGCCGGTGGGGTGGAACCAGCATTCCCATGACTTTCATGGACCGCCTCATGGCGGGCCGGCCCCGACCGCCCTATCGCTCCCAGGACTTCATCCATACCGAGCTAGTGGGTGCCAACTTCAGCGATCTGATCGAGCAAGTCGGTAGCGAAGCCTACGACGTCCAGAGCGGCACCGGGCGCTTCATCTTCTACAACACGGGCCCCCTCGAGACCCACGGCAAGCTGGACGTGATCGCCCTGGGCGAGACCCAAAAGCAAGCCGAAGCAGCTCTCGAAGAGGACCTGCCCCGCATCCTCGGCCTTTCGTAAGCGGCCCAGGCCTGTCGACCTGGGCTTGGGGGTTGAAGCGTTCGGACTACGTCCGTCCGGTCCTTGGGGCAGTGGATCGTGAGCAACTGACCGTTGTCGAACCCCGGATGCGAATCCGGGAGCATGGGCTCGGCCAAGGGGTCTCCTGAGTCTGCGGCCTCACCCGACCATGCCCCTCCGACTCAGGAGACCCCTTGGCCGATCTGGCACCGTCGGTGGACAGAAGGGCTTGAGGGCGTAGGGGCTTAGGGGGCGACTCGCTGGCTCGAGTCTTGAAGCGGCCGGACCTGTGCCGGCCGGGGTGTGCGGGGGTGCCCAGGATCCCTGGGCCCTGCCCCTATTGCCTTGGAGCCAGAGAAGCGACCTTGACGCCTGCGTCGTTCAGGACGCGGCTCAGGGTCTCGGCGTCGGAGAGTCCGGGGCGGAGGTAGGTGATTCGCCCTTGCGGGTCGACCACCA
>JAUWSP010000593.1 GCA_030610025.1 Acidobacteriota bacterium
CCCGCGAGGCAGCACTGCGAAGGGCAGATAGTGCAGACTCCCATGAGGCACGAGGTAGAGATCCTGTACCCCTTCGAGCCATCCCCGAGACTCGAGCGGCTCGATCAGTGATCGGGCGAGACTCGCCGCCGGAAATCGCCAATCCGAGTTGTTCCGCTGCTGAATCAACTGTCGCGTCAATTCGACCTTGCTCCGCAGATCTCGTTGAGCGAGTGGCACAACGAGAGTGTCGAAGTGCTCTGTTCGGAGAACGAAGACCAGCAATTGGTCCCTGCCCACCACGAATTCCACCAGAGCGGCACTCTTGGACAGGGCCTCTTGAACCGTTGCTACATCGGGCACGGAAAGAGACCAGGAGGCCGCCAGGTCCGGGTCGACACTCCTCAGATCCGTCAGAAAGTCTTCGTATTCCCGCTCCGCTTGTTCCAACTCTGCAGCGAAGGCCGCTATCGCCCGCCGGCGAGGCTCGAACTCGGAGTCGGTCTCGCCTCGCAGGTTCTGCTGGAGTCCACGGATACGTTGGCGAAGCTCCATTTCCCGGCGCTTCTGCGACTCGGTGAGCCTGGGGCTGGGAGCAGTAGCCAACAGGTCGAGGTAACTGCGTGCCCTGAGCCTCTCAGCGTACGAGAAGGCCTCCTCCGGTCGATCCAGTCGAAGCAGGAGTCGAGACAGGTCGACATAGACTTGGTGCTTGTCTTCGAGATAGCCGGACCGGAAGCGCTCTTCCCGCAGTCGCTCACGAACAGTCTCGATGAGCCGGACGGCTTCCTTGTAGGCGGCGATGGCCTCGTCGTCTCGACCGAGCCCTTCGAGGGCCCGACCCTGACCGTGCGCGAGCTGCCACGCGATCTCAGGCTCGCCCAGGTCGCCGAGCAGACCGGAGCCCTCGCGGAAATGCCCGAGCGCCAGCTCCGGCTTGCCAGTCAGCAATTCGACATTTCCCAGAGCGTAGAGCGCCTCCGCAGCATGCAGCTTCGATTCCAGGCCCCGTGCGATCTCGACCCCGCTCTTGGCCAGAGCCAAGGCGTCCTCGAGTCGCTCCTGATCTCTGAGGGTGAGGACAAGCTGCGTCCTACATGAGGAGGCGAGATTCGAGTCCTCGATCTCGAGAGCGCTATCGAGAGCTTCCCTCAAGAACCTCTCTGCTTTTTCCAGCCGATCACGACGCCACTCGAGCTCCCCGAGAGAGGCCAGGCTCGCTGCAACCCCTCTGGTGAATCCGATAGAGCGCGCCAGCTCGAGCGCCCGGCCCTGGTACTCCTCTGCTGCAGCCAGATCTCCGAGGCGCAGATGAACCGTGGCCAACTCGTTGAGAGCCTCGACGAGCTCCCTCTTCGACCCCTCAGCCTCATAGGCAGCCAGGGCTTGCCGGTAGAGCTCGAGACCTTCGCTGTGACGTCCGATGTCGTGATAGAGGTCACCCTTGCCTTTCAGCCAGACGGCCGTCTCCTTGTCGAGCCCTGCCTGTCGGGCGAGCGACAGGGCAAGATCGAACCTTTCGATGGCTTCCGGGATCTCACCCAGGCCGAGATGACAGAGGGCCAGATTGCCGAGATCCTGGCTCATGGACGGTTTGGACTCGAGCCGCTCACTGATCGCCAGCGCCTGCTCGTAGTAGCCCATGGCTTCTCGGTAGCGTCCAAGGAGGAGATAGACCCCACCGATGTTTCCCAGGGTGTCGCTTTCTCCCCGCGGAAAGTCGGTGCGGCGATACAGCTCCAGCACCTCGGCGTATTGCTGCAGGCTACGCTCGTAGTCCCCCAGTTCGTCATAAACCAGGCTCAGATTGTTGAGAGCCGATCCTTCGAGCCTTGCGTCTCCCAGATCCTTTCCGATGGCGATTGCCTCTTCGAAGTACTGGATCGCCTCTTGGTAGTCAGCCTTCTCCCATGAGAGAAGACCGAGATGGCTGAGCGTCTTGCCCTCCTCCAGACGGTCCCCGAGCTCCCGCTTCATGGCCAGCGCCTGTTCCAGCAGCTCACCGGATCGGCCGTAGTCCCCCAAGCGCTTGTAGCAGTTGCCAATCAACCCGAGCGTGATCGCTTCGCCCAGGCGGTTCTCATCTGCCCGGTAGTGGGAGAGGGCCCGCTCGTAAACCGGCAGGGCCGGTGCCGGCCCATCTTGCGTATAGAGCTCTCGCGCTTGCGCCAGCAGCTCGTCAGCTGGGCTCGACTGTACGGCCAGGGAGCTGCCTGGCACCAGAATCAGTGCCATCGAGATCCAGCAGATCCAACAAGCATAATGGTGAGACATGGGTTCCCCGATCGAACGTGGCCCCTCCTATTCAGGAGCCACGCGAAAGGCCACTACACCAGACCTCGAGGGTCCGCCGTTTCGCAGCTGCGCCTCCACCCAGACGAAGTACTTCATTCCAGGCTCGAGCTGTACCTTCGGTGGAATCTGGGTCCTTTCCTCGTCGGTGAGTCCCTCCCAAACAAGGTCACCTTCGAGGCTCAGTACTTGAACTGCATACTGCAGTGCTCCCGGAGAGATCGACCAGCGTACTTCCACGAC
>JAUWSP010000376.1 GCA_030610025.1 Acidobacteriota bacterium
GTGCGGCGCAGGCCAACGAGCGGGCCAAGATCTGGCGAGTCTCCCTGGGATCGATGATGGCGTCGACCCAGAGGCGTGCCGCAGCATAGCGTGGGTCGCTAGCCTCGGCGTAGCGGTCCTGAATTCTCGCCAGGAGCTCGTTCTTCTCCTCTTCCCAAACGTCCTCGCCGCGCCCTTTGAGCTGGATCGCCAATAGGGTCTTGGAGGCCTGTTCACCTCCCATGACCGCGATGGCGGCCGATGGCCAGGCATAGACGAATCTAGGGCCATACGCTTTGCCACACATGGCGTAATTACCAGCTCCAAAGGAGTTGCCCACGAAGAGCGTGATCTTGGGCACCACCGAGTTGGCAACGGCGTTGACCATCTTCGCTCCGCTCTTGATGATTCCCCCTTGTTCGGCTCGGCTGCCAACCATGAAGCCGGTCACATCCTGCAGGAAGACCAAAGGGATCTTCTTCTGGTTGCAGAGCTCGACGAACCGGGCCCCTTTGTCGGCCGAGTCCGAATAGAGGACACCACCGATCTGCAGCTCCCTGTCCTGGCTGTCAGTGCCCGTCTTGCGGGTCACGATGGATCGCTGGTTGGCCAGAATTCCCACCGACCAACCCTTGATCCAGGCCGTGCCGCAAACGAGTGTCTTGCCATAGGTGGCCTTGTACTCGTCGAACTCGCTGGCATCCACCAGGCGGGCCAGGAGCTCGTGAGTATCGTAGGGACGTGAATGATCGTCGGGAACGATACCGTAGATCTCCTCGGCCGGATACAGGGGATCCCGCTCTTCGCGGCGGGCGAAGGGTGCCGTTTCACCCCTGGCCAGCTGCTCGAACTGGCTACGGATCTTGGCCAGGCAGCTCGCATCGTCGGGGTGGCGGTGATCCACGACTCCAGAGATGTCGCACTGCACCATCGCACCGCCCAGCGCCTCGCTGCCGATCTCTTCACCGATGGCCGCCTTGACCAGATGGGGGCCGGCCAGGAAGATCGACCCCTCGCCTTCCACGATGTGAGCCTCGTCACTCATGATGGGTAGGTAGGCCCCTCCCGCCACACAGGGTCCCATGATGGCTGCCATCTGGAAGACACCTTCAGCCGACAACCGGGCATTATTGAAAAAAGCCCGTCCGAAGTGCTCCTTGTCGGGAAAAATCTCGTCCTGAAGCGGCAGAAAAACTCCAGCCGAGTCCACGAGGTAGACGATGGGCAGACGGTTCTCGAGCGCGATCTCCTGGGCCCGCAGGACCTTCTTGCAGGTCATGGGGAACCAGGCGCCCGCCTTTACCGTTGCATCGTTGGACACGACCACGACATCCCGGCCATGGATCGTGCCGATCCCGGTAACGACGCCGGCTGCGGGTGCTCCGCCATATTCCCCGTAGAGCCCATAGGCCGCCCACAGGCCCAGCTCGACGAACTCGGAGTCCGGGTCACACAACTCCGCCACGCGCTCTCGAGCCGACATCTTTCCCTTGTCCTGCTGGCGCTTGAGGGCCTTCACACCACCCCCGAGGCGGAGCTCGGCCTCCTGGCTGCGGAGATCCTTGAGTCGATTGCGCCAGTGCTCCAGCCGCCGCTGGAACTCGTCGTCCCGTTTGAGCCTGCTCTCCAGGGTTCTCAATTCGATACTCCTTGCAGAGTCCGCCATTATAAGCCCGAGTTCCATTCTCTTCGCTTCTCCCCACCTGGCCGGGTGCTACCATTGCGCCCGTGAAGATCCGTGTCCTGGCCTTTGCCAGTGCCGCAACCGCTGTTGGCACCAGCGAAATCGAGATCGATCTGCCGGAGGGCAGTGGCCTGGAGAACCTGCAGAACAGGCTGTTGGAGACCTATCCTGATTTGACGCCGATCTGGGATCGGCTGGCGGTGGCCATCGACGGCGACCTGGTGGGTCCCGACGCACTGCTACACGAAGGGGCGGAAGTGGCTTTGCTGCCGCCGGTCTCCGGCGGTCGCCCCAGCCGAGCTCGCATCGCGGACGATCCGATCGACATTGCGGGGCTGTTGAGAGACACCATCCCACCGGACTGCGGTGCGACCGTCTTGTTCGTCGGCACCGTCCGCAATCACCATCAGAACCGGGAGGTCGTGCGTCTCACCTACGAGGCCTACAGGCCCATGGCCGAAGCCACCTTGGAGAGAATAGCTTGCGAGTTGGAATCTGCCACCGAGGGTCTCACTGTGCGGATCGTCCATCGTCTCGGCACACTGGCTCTCGGTGAGAGCAGCGTCGTGATCACCGCCACTGCCGCCCACCGCGCGGCGGCCTACGACGCCAGCCGTGCAGCCCTCGAACGACTCAAGCGCGAAGCTCCCATATGGAAGCGTGAGTGGTACTCCGATGGCGCACCCACCTGGAGAGAGGAAGAGCCCCTCAGTCCGCCGTCTCCCGATGACTAGTGTCCCGTGCGGTCGAAAGTCACGATTCTCGGTAGCGGGGTGGCCTGGAATCGCACCCATGTCTGGAAACCCGCTTCCAACTCTGGCCAATCGTCCCCCAGATACCGCACCAGCAGATTGGGTGTGATGCTCACCCCCGAGGCCACCGCATCCAGATAGGCACGAAAACCGGCCGGATCGGAGCCCGGCGCACCACTCAGCAGATACCGAACCCAGAAGGAGCTCAGGGCGTAGAGAAGCGCTTCCTGCGGCGGCTCGTGGAACTCGTCCGGCCCCATCTCCACCAGAGCACGAAGCTCTGGCAGACCCGGACCATCGAGAGCTTCGATCAGTTTGGCAGCGGAGACTACGCCTCCGAAGTGCTGAACCACAGCCTCGGACGCCAGGCTGTAGCCGCCGAGCTCTCCTGGCACCAGGCGACCGGACTCATCGAGTCGAGACTCCGCCAGATCATCCGCCAGCCCTTCGCTCAACCAGGGTGGAAGGGCAGGACCGAGAGCCCGCCGGTTGATCAGGTGCGTCAACTCATGTGCCAGCGTCGACACCACTGCCTCACGCGGTAAATCCTCGGAGTGAAGGGCCAGGTATCCACGTGCCGGTGCTGCGTGCCCACCCTTTTCGGCCGGAATGCTCTCATCATCGGAAATGAAGTCCTCGTAGGCGCCTCGCGACAGAAACCAGAAGATCGCCTCGGCAGGCTCGCTGACCGGAGTCAGGCCGAACCGATCTCGATAGATCTCTTCGAGTTGGCTGGCCAGCTGAGCGCAAACCTCAGACGCCGAGCCATCGCCGACATCCGTGTAGAGGATGTACGGTCCACAGGGCACCTCGATCCCGCCCTGGTCCATGAACGAGCGTGCTCGCCTCACCTTCTCTGGGTTCGGTGGGACTGCAGCCAAGGGTAGGACGGGCTCGGACCGCTGCAGGCGTTCCGCAGATGGCTCCACGTACCCCTCGAGCCAGATCCAGCCTTCCAGATCTCCGTGATCCACAGAGAATCGGTAGATGTGAAACCAGTCTCCGCGCCGCTCGACGAACGAGTAGTTTCCGAGCAATTCGACCGTAGCCAGAATTTCGCTATCGGGATGCGGGGAGAGCTGCACATGGGTTCCAGGTTCGACCCACACCTGAGGACGGGCGCTCACCCGGTCGGAGTCCACCGCCTCGGCCAGGACCTCGACCTGATCGATCCCGACTTCAGAACGGTCCCCAACCCCGAGAGCCTCCACGCTGCGCTCAGGCGTCGAATACCCCTTCCTGAAGCCAGCCGCGAGCGAGCCCAGGATGGGCCACTCCTCCGCACGGCGAACCAGCTCGGAGTCGGGGTGCCGGGTCAGCCAGGCGAATGCCCCGAAGACCACCAATCCCAGCATGAGAATCAGCCTCGAATCGACGGAGAAGAAGCGGCGCATGCGGGCTAGGGCAACGCTGACAGCACGAATCGACTCAGATCTTCTTTCAGCTGCTTCAACGACGGTAGATGGATGTACATCATGTGACCTGCTTCGTAGTAGCCCATGGAGATGTTGTGCCGCAA
>JAUWSP010000427.1 GCA_030610025.1 Acidobacteriota bacterium
ACTGAGCCAGAAGATGGCGCCCAGCAGGCAGGCCAGATAGACGAAGATCGCTGTCGGGTTGGTAATCACGATGGGGTTACTGAGCGGGTTCGAAAGCAAGACTTTGCGGCGGAAGCGGGCGACTTTGCTTGCCCACCCGATGCCGTTGGGGAACAATATCCCAATGCTTTACAAGCGTCTCTACTTGGGTGGCAAACCGTGACTGATCCCACCGACCCGAATCCTTCCACAGATCGTTGGTACACCCTCCTGACCGAGGGACGACACCCCGAGAGCACCACTCTCGACACCCTGTCGAGTGAGGAGATCGTCTCGCTCCTATTGGAGGAGGACCGGGTAGGAATCGAGGCTGCTCTGGCCCAACGGGAGACGATCGCCCTGGCAGCCGAGTGGGTGGCCGAGACCCTGGAGGCGGGAGGGGATCTGACCTTCATTGGTGCCGGCACCAGCGGCCGTCTGGGCATCCTGGAGGCGGCGGAGTGTCCACCGACCTTCGGCACGGACCCCGAGAGGATCCGAGCTGTCATGGCCGGCGGTCAGATGGCGGTCTTCGAAGCTCAGGAAGGGGCGGAGGATCGCTTCGACGACGGTCGCGCAGCAGTTCAGGACCTCGGCCCGGGCGATCTATTGGTGGGTCTCTCGGCGAGCTCGGTGACGCCCTACGCCCGGGGTGCGCTGGCGCAGGCTCGCGAGCAGGGCGCGCGGACGATTCTCGTAACTTGCGCTGGCTCTGAGGGCCTCGAAGATCCAGCTGACCTGCTTATCGCTCTCGAGACCGGGCCGGAGATTCTCACCGGCTCCACACGACTCAAGGCCGGCTCGGCCACCAAGGCAATTCTCAACGCGATCACGACGGCCGCCATGGTGCGCCTAGGAAAAGTGTACGAGAACCTGATGGTCGATTTGCGGCCCGGCTCGGCGAAACTCCAGGACCGGGTGGCTCGTATTGTAGAGAGTGCCGGACAGGTTTCTCGCGAAGAGGCAGATCGCCTGATTCGCGCTGCCGACGGGGAGGTGAAGACCGCCATTGTCATGGGTCGCTGCCAGATTCCGGTGGGTGAGGCTCGCGAGCGCCTCAGCGCGGCCAGTGGCCACGTCCGGCAGGCACTCGGGGACTTCAAAGATTCCAAGAATAGTCAATAATTGCAAAGGAATAGTCCCTGTGCTAACTTGAAAAGTCCTTGGACAATGCATGACCCTCTCGGGGTCACCCTGACGACTCCGGAGAGTGGGGGGTGGACTTGGGTCAGTCTTCAATCTGCACGCGCACTGCGAAGCGGAGCTTCTCTTGTGGCTCCGAAACGTGCCTCACCCTCCAATCGACCTCCGAAACCACGCACTTCTACCTTCTGCGATCCGCTGCCTCCAGGCAGGGGATCGCGTGAGCCATGTCGAAATCTCGCCTCGTGAAGTCTCATCGTCCTACCGATTTCAAGGGCTTTACCAACCTAGAAGGGGGAGACAAATGAAGCGCTATCTGTTGATTCTCATTGCAGTGGCGGCGCTCTGCACTCCGGCCTTCGCCCAGGAGACGGGTTCCGTATCCGGAACCATCACCATGGACGATGGCACGAATTTACCGGGTGTCACCGTAACAGCGGCCGGCGACGTGATGCCGCAGCCGCGAATCATCGTCAGCGAAGGGACAGGAGTTTATCGATTCCCGTTCTTGCCACCCGGTGCCTACGAACTGACCTTCGAGATGGATGGTATGGCCACCCAGAAGTACACCCTCGAGGTGTTGCTGGAAACCAACTCGGTGGTCAATGTGACGATGACCTCTGCTGCGGTCGAGGACATCATCGAAGTCGTCGCAGCGACGGAAACCCTCGATCTCACCACTCCGACGATTCAGGTGGCCCTCGCCAACGAGACCATCAATGCCTTGCCCGTGGGTCAGAACTTTAAGGACTTCATGAAGTTGGCCCCCGGTGTCCAGTACACCGAGGACGCGATTCGCGGACCCAGTGTAGGCGGCAGCGGCCAGGACAACGTCTACAAGATCGACGGCGTCAACGTGGGCCTGCCTCTCTTTGGCAGCCTTTCGACCGAGCCCGCGGCCTACGACATCGAGCAGGTCTCCTTCATCCGGGGTGGCGTCAAGGCGGTGGACTTCAACCGCTCTGGTGGCCTGACCGTCAACTCGGTCACCCGCTCCGGTACCAACAAGTGGCGCGGAACGGTCTTCTACCAGATCCAGACTTCGGGCATGACCGGTGACGTCACCGACGAGTCCGATGAAACCTTCGACGAGGACAAGGACTGGCTGACCCTCGGCATCGGCGGTCCCGTCTGGAAGGACAAGCTGTTCTTCTACGGTTCCTACTACCGCCCGACGGAAGGTCAGAGCAGCCGAGCCAACGTCTACGGCGACGTGCCCGATTTCGATAGCACCCGAAACGAATGGTTCGGTAAGTTGACCTGGACGCCCACCTCCAACCTACTGTTCTCCGGAAGCTATCGGGATTCGGAGACCGATGAGCAGGGTGCTGGCGTCTGCCAGACCTGTGCTGGGACCACCTCCAGGGGTGACGATTCGACGCAGACCATCGGTTACGTGGAAGGTACCTGGCTCATCAATGACAGGAGTTCCTTGAACCTCAAGTACACCGACTGGGGAAATGAGGGCACATCGTCGCCCGACAATCTGCTGAACCTCGACATCGGTCCCGGCAGGAGTCTCAACGTCTCGGCCCTGGAGACGCAGGGGCAGTTCCAGGACCCCGTCTTCCTCGATGACAATCCCGAGTTCAACGCCTGGGCCGCGCCGATCATCCAACAGTACGGCTACGACGAGGGCGGCGTCCGACAGGGCGGTGGTCAGGTCGGTGTGGAAGACACGATCGACAGCAGCAGCTTCTATCGCGAGGACTTCTCGATCAGCTACGACTACTTCCTGAGCCGGCATCAACTGCACATTGGCTACCAGATGTACGACGCCTCCGAGGAGCTGCTAAGGGTCTCCAATGGCTGGGGATTTATCTCCGCTACGGGTGGTCGCGACGAACTGGACGACGGCACGCCTGTCTTCTACGAAGCCCGTATCTGGCAGCAGAGCCTGGCCGACACGGTGCCCAAGATCGTCTCTTCGATGGAGTCCCAGAGCATCGAGCTCAACGATACTTTCACCATGAAGGACTGGACCTTCAACGTCGGCCTCGTGTTTTCGAACGACACCTTCTTCGGCCAGGGCCTGAACTATACGGGCCAAGGCCTCACGGGATTCGAGCAATCGCCGGGCAGCAAGTACGAGATGTACGATATCCCGTTCGGCGACATGATCCAGCCGCGGCTGGGCGCCACCTGGAGCTGGAACGGCAGGGACAAGGCCTACGCCAGCTACGCACGCTACAACCCCGCTGTCAGCTCACTGCCACGCGCCGCCTCGTGGGACCGCAACCTGCAGCGGCAGATCGATATCCAGTTCGATGCCAACGGCAACTATCTGGCGACAGATCCTGTGCGGTCCTCGTCGGGCAAGTGGTTCGACGAAGGCCTGGATCCCCGCTACGTCGACGAGTTCATTGTCGGCTACGACCGGCAGGTCTCCAACCGACT
>JAUWSP010000423.1 GCA_030610025.1 Acidobacteriota bacterium
CTGACCACCAGTTGAACTTCGTCGGGGCCGCTCTGCTGGAAGCTGACCTCGACCTTGCCGCCTTCGGCTGTGTACTTGATGGCGTTGGAAACGAGGTTGTCCATGACTTGCTCCAGCAGGTCGGCGCCGCTGTCCACCGTGGGAAGGTCCTTTTTGGCTGTCACTTCGAGTCTCAGTCCCTTTCGGGCTGCCTCCTCGCCAAACGTCTGCTCCGTATAGGCGGCGAGCTCGGCGAGGTCGACAACTACATCGGGGATCTCACGACTCCAGTCGCGTGTCTTGGCGATGGTCAACAGCTCGCCAATGGTCTGGTTCAGGGAGCGGAGTCGGACCTCGATTCGCTTGAGGTAGTCAGCCTGCTGGTCGGTGACCTCTCCCAGCAATCCCTCTTCCAGAAGATCGAGCATGGTGAGGCCGGCGCCGAGTGGTGCGCGCAGGTTGTGCGCCACCTGCAACATGAACTGGGTCCGCTCCTGCATGAGAGTTTCGATGGCCTCGTAGGCGCGGGCATCGTCGATGGCGTGAGCCACGAGCATGGCGGCGACCTTGATGTAGTCGGTGTCACTCTCCTGGAAGTGGTCGGGAGCATGAGAGTAGAAGCCCAGGGTGCCGATGACCCTGTCCTCGACCTTCAGGGGTGCCAGGACCGCCGATTTGATGCCGAGGGCGCTGAGCTCCTGCCGCAGTTGCAGGCCTGCGTCCTCGTCGATCCTCGCCTCCACCAGGGTCTCTCCCTCGATGATCCGTCGATTCAGGGGGCTCTGGTCCAGGTAGACGACCTTCTGCTGAATGAGCTCGTCGGGCAGCCCGTGGGCGGCCACGAAGCGCAGGGATCTCCCATCCTCGGATAGGAGCTTGACAGCCACCGCCGGAATCTCGATGACTCTCGCCAATTCCGAAGTCGCGGTCTCGAGGATCGGTTCCAGGTACCGCTCCCCTCCGATGGTGCGGACGATGGTGTAGAGACTGTTGAGCTTGTCGTTGAGGTCGGCCAGCTTCGCGGTGGCCACGGCGAGCTCCGTCACCCGGACTCGAAGTCGGCGCATGATCCGACTGACCATGGCTACGGCCAGGAAGAGGGCGGCCGCGAAGAAGAGAATCAGGAGAGCCAGGTAGACGGGGCGATTGGTGAACTCGACCGACTCACCGTGGAAGACGATGCTGTGACTGGGAAACCAGCCGGTCACGTCGCCGAGGAGGAGGATCCACAGACCTCCAACTGCCAGTCCGGCCAGACCATAAGCCGTTGCGGGGGAGAACTGAATCGCGGCGATGATGACGTGAAAGAGCAGAAAGAAGATCAGTGGGCTCGCGACGCCACCCGTGAAGTGGAGAAGCAGGAACATCGCCGTGTAATCGGCTAGCACCTCGAGAATGGTGAAAAGGCGATCGAGCTGGGGCTCCGCCCGCAGCCGATCCTCGTAGTGGCTGAAAATCCAGGCGAAGAAGGCGTTGTAGAGGGGGCTCGCCAGTGCGATAAGAAGGATCGGCTTGACCGGGAATTGGAATCCCAGAGCTAGGCCCACCAGAACGCCCGCCACCATCAGAGGCGCCACGGCCCATCGCATCTTGATCTGCCAGAAGCCCCGCCTTCCCCACAGCTGGGGCAGGTTCTGGCGACCAGGAATCAGCTCGCGGGCTGCGAGCTCGCTGGCCAGGATCGGGTCGTCTCGGAGCATCTCGAGGCCGGGAGGGGAGAGGGAATGTTGGCCAAGGCCGATCGCTATTCGACCTTCTCGGGAATGCTAGCACGCACCTGCAAAGCAGCCGTCGCGTGGGGAATGGGAAAGTTGAATCGGGCTCCGATCTGTAGAGACCATGCTCCTGCCGTGGCCTCAGTGTGGCCCATTTCCGCGGCTATTCGGCTTTTGACTTCCATGACCAGATTTCATGCCACCCCCGGGGCCGCCCTGCCAGGCTCCGACGCCGTCCCAGAGAGGGATTCGGTGGAGTGTTCTCAGGCGCAGCATGGTGTGGCGAGTCAAGTTCCGCACCTTATGGACTTTGGCCGGACCTTCCTCGGCGGGGAAGATCCGAGCCTGGATCCGGTCCCCCTGTTCGACCTGGAAATCGACTTCGTCGAGGGTGGCTTTGGGTGCCAGCAAGAGGTTCAACTCCTTCCCCTCCGCGCCCTTGGGTGCGAGGGTTACCGACAGGACTTCGAGATCGCCCTCACCCGGCGCCGACGCGACGGTCACAACCGTGCCCTCGACGGTAATGAGCGAGGAGCGGATCCCGCTGTTCGGGCTGGCGCCAGCCAGAGCCAGGCAAGCGATGCAGACCGCGAAGAGGTTTGACTTCATCTCACGGGACCCCGCGTACCCACCGTCGGAGTCTTCACTCCAAAGGAGGCGCCGAAGAGAATGGTGAAGTCCTGCGCGGCGTCGGTCAGACCGACGGTGGACAGAAGCCGCCAGCGTATTTTACCGAGGGTTCTCAGACCGAAGCCAATGGCCGCCCTGGAGCCCAGGCCGTCGATGACCTCTGGGTTGCCCTCGACCCAGCCCGAGAGGATCACCCGTCCTCCCAGAGGCTCGCTCTCGAGACCGATGTAGCCCTCGACGACGTCATTCAGGGTCTCCCACTCCGGATCGCCCAGGTAGTTCCAGCCGAAGCCTCCGAAGCCCGTGGCCGACCAGAACCGATATTCACTGGTGACGCCGAGGTAGGCGTCCCACTCGCCGGTACCGAGGCCTTCGTCGGGATCTGCGGTGGGTATCTTCACCTGCGCCCCCAGGTCCAGGCGGAATAGCTTGGCGCCGCCTCCCATCATGCGCCTGCTGCCTGCCAGTAGGATATCTCCCAGTCCGGAGACCCATTCGTCTTCGACGATCGTTGGAGGATCCTGGATCGGGTCGTCGAGCGCTGAGGAGTCACCCGAACCTCCTGACCCGTTGCCGTCCTGGGAGGATGCACTACCAGAGATGTTCGAAGAGTTCGATGAGATCTGGCTAGAGACCTGACTCCCTGACCCGTGTGGTCCCCGCGGTTTCCCCGGTACCGGACCCTGGCCGCTCGGGATGGGCGCGCCCAGTTGCTTCCGAAGAAAGCCGCCGTCGGCTCTGAACTGGTATTTGTCGCCAGTCACGAATGTGAGGCGGGCAGCCTGGGCATCGGTGTCCGTGTCTGTGCCGTAGCTCGCTTGCGTGAGGCCACCGAGTAGGAAGATCTCACCATTAAGTGCGAGTACTGGAGTCGATGCCAGCAGGGCAACAAGGACGATGAGAAGGAGAGCTTTGTCAGGCATGGTGGATTCAATGGGCTCCTGGAAGGGTTCGGCTGTCGTAGACGGCAGAGAGAATCGCAATTCCTGTGCCATCTCGAATGCCTGGTTGCCGGTCTTCAAGCGCCCGGTCTTCGACAATTTCGTCGAAATCAAGCTCCCACCACGACCAAACTTGCCATCCTGTTCATGATTCGTAGGATCCTGCCCCCCAAGCCCCTAGGCCCCCAAGCCCTCGAGTCCTGGGATTCGAGTCCCAGGACGATGTTCCCGCTACGAGTCGTCTTCCGAGCCCTGCCGGTATTTCGCCAGCTTGTAGCGCAGGGCTCGTTCGGAGATGCCCAGGCGGGAGGCCGCTC
>JAUWSP010000419.1 GCA_030610025.1 Acidobacteriota bacterium
AGTCGGTTCGGCCGTAACCATTGTGACCTCGATCCGCCCTTCTTCAGGAGTGAACTTGAAGGCGTTCGAGAGCAGATTGACTACTATCATCTCCACCCGCTCACGGTCGAAAGAGACATAGAGGGCGTCTCGATCAGAACGGAAATCGAAGGCGATCTTCTTGCTGTCGGCCAGCGAGGAAAACGACGTCGTCAAACCCTTGAGAAATTCAACCAGCTCACCCGGCTCGGGCTGCAATTCGAGACGGCCAGCCTCGAGACGAGAGAGATCGAGCAGTTGATTGACCAGGCTGTGGAGACGGTTGGCGTTTCGGCGCATCAGCCCGAACCGCGCAATCTCCACCTCGTCCTCGGTAGCTGCGATGAGATCATCGATCGGTCCCAGAACAAGGGTCAGCGGAGTTCTGAATTCGTGGGCAATATTGGCGAAAAACCTGGACTTCATCTGGTCGATCTGTTTGAGATTCTCGGCTTCGTAGTGTTCGAGCTCGACCTCACCTTCGAGCCGAATACGGTTGACGGCCCGGCGGCGCTCGATCGCCAGTACTGCGCCGATGATCAAAGCGTATACACAGTAGGCCCACCAAGTACGCCAGGGTGGAGGTAGGACTCTCACTTCGATGCTTGCGCCCTCTTCATTCCAGATGCCATCGCTGTTGGAGGCCCGGACACGAAACGTGTAACGCCCTGGATCCAGATTGGTATAGCTCGCAAACCGATGGGTGGATTCGACATAACGCCACTCTTGGTCGAAGCCTTCCAGACGATAGGCGTATTGGTTTTTTTGCGGTGCGACAAAGTCGAGAGCAGCGAACTCGAAAGAGATGACTCTGTCGCGATGGGACAGCACGAGATTTCGAGTCTTCTCGATCGAGCTTTCGAGCAGGGATTCCGGGCCGGGCACAACCGGCTCACCAAACCGCTTGAGCTCGGTGATGACCACCGGCGGCGGCAGCTGGTTGTCGACGAGCGCAGAGGGCGAAAACAGGGTCAGACCCAGAATGCTCCCGAACGCAAGCTCGCCTCGACTTGTTCTCGTGTAGGCCTTGGCCGAGAATTCATTACTCAGCAGGCCGTCGCCGACGGTGTAGGTACGGACTCGGCCGCTATCGGGTTCGAAGCGGGCGAGCCCGTCGTTGGTCGAGAGCCAGAGCACACCCTCGTCGTCCTCCACGATGCCGTGAATCACATTGTTGGGCAACCCATCGTCGGTCGTGTAACGGGTAAAGATCTCCCGCTCACGATCGAACTGGGCGAGTCCGCCGCCAAGGGTCCCGACCCAGAGGCGACTCAGTGAATCCTCGGCAACTGCCAAAACCGTGTCGTTCGAAAGGGACAGCGGATTACTCGGATCGTGGCGATGATGGACAAAACCATCGAGCGCGACATCGTACCTGTCGAGGCCACCCCCGAGAGTCGCTACCCACAGGTCCCCTTGTCGATCGGCCTAGAGCGCATAGATGCGATTGCTCGCCAGCGAGCTGGTGTCGGTCGGATCGTGACGGTAACGATGAAAGGTCTCGGTGGACCGATCGAAACGGTTGAGGCCATCCTCCGTGCCCACCCACAGTGTGCCTCGTCCGTCCTCCTGGACAGCCATGACCCGATTGTCAGATAGCGAGGTGATATCGGTCGGGTCCCGCACGAATCGAGTAAAAGTCCCGCTGCGCGTCTCCAACCTGTTGAGACCAGCATAATAGGTCGCCGCCCAGACAGTCCCGGTGCTGTCCACGTAGACGTTGCGAACCTCATTCCAGCTAAGACTCGTCGGATCGTCGGGGTCGTGCTGATAGGCGACAAATCGATCGCGATCGGGCCCGAGCCGGGCTAGACCGCCGTCGTAGGTGCCGATCCAGAGCGTGCCGCTTTCGTCCTCGGCACTCGAGCGAACATAGCCGTCGGGTAGGCTGTCGGAATCGGAAGGGTCATGCGTGTAGTGGACCCACTGGTCGTGGCGTCGGTGGAGCCGATTCAGGCCGGCATCGTAGGTTCCAGCCCAAAGAGTGCCGGTATTGTCGAAGACGACGGTCGATACGCGATCGTTGCTGACGCTGGTGGGACGGGCGGGGTCGTGAAGGTAGGAGCAGAAGGTGCCGCTTGCGGTGTCGAATCGGACCAGGCCCGCGGTCCGTGTACCCATCCAGAGCGTGCCGGTGGAGCCCGGATCCTCCACAATCATGTAGACGTCGGTGCTGCCGATTGAATCGGGATCCGTCGGATCGTGGGCGTAGCGAACAAACCGGCTCTCGTCCGGGTCCCACCGGTTGAGACCGGCCGGGCCCCGAATGGTACCGATCCAGATCCGTCCAGAGGAATCCTCGAAGATATTCGTGACCCAGTTGCCGCCCAGGCTGCCTGGATCGTTCGGATCATGTGCGTAGCGGAGGAATCGATTGTCGTTTTCGACATACCGGTATAGCCCGTCCACGCTTCCGACCCAGACCGTGCCTGTGCTGTCCTCCATCAGGGTCCAGATGACATCGCTCGCCAGGCCATGGCGATTGCTGTTGCCCGCCGAGTAGGTGGTGAGGCTGGCACGATCGGCATCGAGCCGGCTGATTCCGTCGTAGGTACCCACCCACAGGCGCCCCTTGCTGTCCTCGAGAATGGCTTGTACCCGATCATCGACCAGGCTATCGGGATCGGCTGGATCGTGTCGAAAGTGATCGAAGGTGCCTCGCGCCTGGTCGAGCCGATTCAGTCCACTCCCTTCCGTGCCGGCCCAGAGCGTCACCGAGCTATCCTCGAAAATCGCCAGGACATAGCCGCTCCCCAGAGACGCGGGGTTCTTGGGATCGTGACGATAGACCTTGAAGCCGTACCCGTCGTAGCGGTTCAGCCCGTCTTCGGTGCCTACCCAGAGCCAGCCCTGGCTGTCGAAAAGCATCGCAGTGACCGAGCTTTGGGAGAGACCGTCCTCGATGCTCAACCGGTCGAAACGGAGCTCCTGGATTCCTGCTGAGACAAATACTGGTAACGATAGGATCAGGAATAGCGCGATCGCGGCAACAGCCGGTAGTGGAGTTGATTCTCGAGTCGGTACACACCCTGCCAGTGGCTGGGCAAGACAACCACCAGCTGGATCACCGCCACCAGTCGATCGTGGAAGATAGAGCACTTGGCTATGCATCATCCCAGCCCCGCACGCCATCCTCTCGACGCGCACCGGGCGACATCCTCACTTCTACAGGTCTCTTGCTACTGATTGTAGCAAGTGTCCTCGTATCTCCATAACGAGATACGGCTCGAGCTTGATCGGGGATTCCTAGACAATGAAGCGGACACGACAGGGGGGGACACGATCTCGAATGACCGGCGGGGACACGCGGCAGGTACATGTCCCCCATCTCGAGCCCTCGCGCCGGGCCCTGACCTCGCACCTCAGAAAATCAACTTCCTATTGTGACTACCAACGGTAGTGGGCTGGGTGTCCTGGCTCGACCGCGACGAAGTGGCCGATGGAGGTGGCAGTGACTCGCCCGCCTCCGGAAAGAGTGGCCTCTACCCTGACGCGACGCCCTTCCGAGGAGACGGCCCGGGCAGCCCGGTGCGCCGGACCAGCCGTCGGAGTCGGACGCTTCATCGTCACATGAAAGTCCGCTGTCACCATCGGAGGAGCCGCTTCCAGACCATCCCGG
>JAUWSP010000404.1 GCA_030610025.1 Acidobacteriota bacterium
CGTCGGTTCCGAGAGGTTCGTTCGGGTGGTTCGACAGGGGGTGCCGAGTCGAGCGCAGCGCAAGGACCTTCATAGAGCACAAGAGATCCCGCGCGATGATGAGACAAGGCGGCGGCCAGCCCTTTGCAGTCTGAGTAGCCGACGCCGTCCGCCTGCGGGCCACCCGGACGGACCTCCTCGAGGCGATTGTCCTCCGCTCAGGACCCAAGCCCCAAAGGTCAGCCGGAGGTACGACGGGCTCCTCGACCCCCAAGCCCTCAAAGAGCGCCCGGCGGTGAGCCGGGCGCCTCAACCCTCAATGCGTGATACCGAGCAACCGGTCGAGGTAGCGGGAGCGCATCTGCCGTTTGGCCAGGGTCTGCTTGACGGCGGGTAGCTCGAGGATCACACCGAGAATAGCGGCCATGGCGCGGTGGCTGGCCATCGCCTGGTTGTCGAAGATCAGGTCCTGGAGCTTGCCTCGTTCGAGAGCCATCAGGACGGTGCGATGCGCCGAGTTGACGGGCGTGATCACTCGCTGGCCTCGTGGCTCCAGGTGGATCGCCTCCCGGCTGCAGTTGTGGACGCAGACGCCGCACCCGAGACACACCGGCTCGTCCAGTTTGGCCTTGCTCAGCTTGGGATGGTGGGGATCGTTGGCCGAGACCATGGACAGGGCCTCCACTGGGCAGACCTGAACACACTTGGTGCAACCGTTGCACAGATCCTGATCGATCTCGGGCAGATAGTTCGAGGTGTGGATGGGATTCAAGACCGCGAATCTGCGCTGTGTGATCATGGCCTCGCAGCAACAGCCACAGCAATTGCAGATGAAGTTGACCCGCCTCTGAACGTTCTCGCCGAATTGGACGAGGTTCTCAGCCTGAGCCTGTTGCAGTAGGTCGAGACCCTCTGTCGTATCGATCTCGCGGGCGAAGCCATGGCGGATCAGGGAGGCGGCGGTGGTGTTGAAGGTCATGCAGATGTCCATCGGCGCGTCACAGGCGCGGTCCAGATGCTGTGCCTTGTGCCGGCAGTAGCACATACCGACGCCTCGATGGGATGCCGTCTCGATGACCTCACTGGCACGCTCGTAGTCCAGGACCTGGAGGGTATTGTCTGCTGGTAGAGCGGCCTCCTGAACGAAGGCCCGGCCGAGCTTGGTCCTACCCTCGGTGAAGAGCCGCTTGATGAAGTCCTCTTCGACCGTGATGTACTGGTAGAAGAGCTCGGAGAGCACCTTCTGGTCGACATCGCCGCGTACCCGCATCAACGAGAACTCGAAGAAGCCGGCCATCGGCGGGGGCAGCACGTACAGCAGCTCGCCGTCGCGCTTCTCGATGTCGAGCAGAATGGCGCGACCCGCCAGCTCTTCGAGGATCCCGCGAGCTTCGGGCTCGGTCGACTTCCAGACAGAGGCAGCCTTCTCTGCTGTGAACGGCTTGATGGGAAGCAGGGCCACCAGTCCAGCTTCCCGTTCGCCGAACAGCATCTCGAGGATGCCGTGAAGCAGATCCGAGGCTGGCGCTCCTTGCGGAAAGCGGTTCAGCCGGTCCACGAGTTGCTCGTAGCCGGATCGGAGAGTGTGATGGGCCACGTTTTTCCTCTGCCCTAGTGTGACGGCACCAGCCCTCCTGTGCCACACCCGTTTGGGTAGCCTCGAGCGTTGGTGCTAGCTGCCAGGGTGGAAGGGCCAGAAGATCGGGATCAGTACCATGCAGAAGACGAAGACGACAATCGTCAGCGGTAGGCCGACCTTGAAGAAATCGAAGAAGCGGTACCGGCCAGGACCATAGACCAGGATGCAGGCCGGCTCCAGGGGCGTGAGAAAGGAGCAGGAGGCAGCAAACGTGACCGACATCACCAGCGGTCGGGGATCGAAGCCCAGAGTGATCGCCGACTCGATCGCCACCGGCAGAACAATGAGCGCTGCGGCCTGGTTGGACATGGGCTGTGTGAGGAAGGCGGTGAGCGCGAAGAAGGCTGCCAGGACTGCCAGCTCACCATGGGGGCTGACATGCTCGACGACGAGATCCGCGAGATAGGTGGAGGTGCCGGTCTCCTTCATCGCGACTCCAAACGCCATCATGCTGCCGATGAGGACCAGCAGTCTCCAGTCGATCGCCCGGTAGCTCTCCTCGGGTGCCAGAGCGCCGGTCAGAACCAGCGCCACACCGCCGGCCAGGAAGGCGATGGACATCGGTAGCAGGCCGGAGCCTCCGACGATCAGCGAGATCAAGAAGATCGCGGCTGCGATCGGGCCTTTCTGAGACCGAGGGTGGTGTCCCGATACGTCCTCCAGATTCAGTAGATGCTGCGGATCCAGAGCTTCGATGCTCTCTACCTCGCCTTGGAGCAGGAGCACGTCTCCGGCCTTGAGGCGCGTCCGAGCCAGGTGCCGCCGATAGTCTTTGTCGCTGCCAGGTGAGTGAATCGCCAGCACGGTCAACCCCGTGCTCTTCCGAAAGCCGGCCCCCCTGGGTGACTTGCGGATCCATCGCGAATCGGGCATCACCATGGCTTCCACCATCCGCACATCGTCCGACTCGAGGTCGGGATCCGTAGCTTTGTAGCCGGTGTGGATATCGATCCCCATGACGTCCTTGACGGCGAGGATGTCCTCGACGTCGCCCTCGATGAGCAGCACATCCCCCTCTTTGAGGACCACGTTGCCACGGGGACTCAGCTGCCTGGTGTCTCCGCGCTTCACGCCCAGGACGGTTATGTCGAGAGTCTCTCCCAGCTTGCTTTCTGTGAGTGTCCGGCCCGCGAGCTTGGATCCGGAGGGCACCACGAACTCCGAGATATAGCGCCGCAGCCCGTAGGTGGCCAGTCGATCCTCCTTGAACCTGTCGGGGATCAGTGGGGGTGCGATGAAGAGAAGGTAGACCAGGCCGACAAGCGTGATGCCGATGCCAACCGGGGCGAGCTCGAAAAAGCCGATTCTCTCGAGACCGTAGGAAGGAAGCTCCCCGGAGATGACCAGGTTGGTGGAGGTGGCGATGACCGTGATGCTGCCGGCGAGTATCGAGGCGTAGGCGAGTGGCATGAGCACCTTGGACACCGAAACGCCCGCTCTTTTGGCGCTACCAACCGTGAGGGGCAGCAGCATCGCGGTTGTGACGGTGTTCGAGATGAAAGCACTCATGGCGGTGGCAGATGTGACCAGAATTCGCGATAGCAGCTGTGGTCGATCCGTGCCGAACGATGCCAGGCGCAAGCCGATCCGTTCGACGACTCCGGTCTTGGCGATCCCTGCGGTCAAGACGAAGAGGCCGATCAGGACGAAGATGGTCTCGCTCCCGAAGCCGGCGAGGGCCTGGTCTGGACTGAGAACGCCCGGCACCGTGAGTGCGAGCAAGAGGGCCAGGCCGACGATGTCGATCGACAGGACCTCGGTGGCGAAGAGGATCAGCGCTACGACGATGAGCCCAAGTAGATAGGCGATCTCCAGAGTCATGACTCCGCATCTTCTCACCTGCCCGTCTTGTGTCCTAACCGGGGGCAAGGAACCTGCCCTAGGGTCCGTTGCCGAACGAACCTCTCGGAGCCGACGGTGTCAGATCGGCAAAGGGGTCTCCTGAGTCGGAGGGGTATGGTCGGGTGAGGCCGCAGACTCTGGAGACCCCTTGGTCGATCCCATGCTCCCGGATACGCATCCAGGGTTCGACGTGGGGACCTCCAGGGGGTTCTTGCAGCGGAAGGGAGGATAGCCTCCTGGGGGCCCCACGTCGGAGCCGCACCAGTTGGTGGCCGTTTGCCCGGACC
>JAUWSP010000430.1 GCA_030610025.1 Acidobacteriota bacterium
CTCCTGGTAGTGGCCATGGGCGGTCTCCTGGCCGCCACGGTTGCCAGCCTCGACTCCAGGGTCGCTGTCAAGCGGTCCACGACAGTGCTGTTGGCGGTGGCTTCGCTGTCCCCGTTGCTCATGCCTGGAACCTGGACAGACCTCCGATACTCGGAGTACAAGAATCTGAGCACGGCCCTTCTGGTACCTGGAGCCGAAATCTTGACGGAGCGGTCAAGTCCCCTGGCTGTCCTGTCCGTGGTACGGAGTCCCACGGTGCCTCTTCGGTATGCGCCCGGACTCAGCCTGGCGTATGAGGGGGATCTCCCTGAGCAGCTCGGCCTTTTCGAAGACGGCGGCGGGATGACCGCCATCGATCGGCGTTCGCCGGGAGAGGGTCCACCGGGCTACCGAGATTTCCAGGTTTCCTCTGTTGCCTACCGGTTCACAGAGAACCCACGAGTTCTGATCCTGGGCATGAGTGGTGTAGGACAGGTCATTTCAGCCCTCGGCCATGGGGCCGAGAGCGTCATGCTCGTGGAGCAGAATCCGCAGTTACCAGAGATGTTGCGGGGCGAGTTGGCTGAGTTTTCTGGCCACGTGCTGGAAGAGCCGAACGTCGAGGTGGTGGTCGGAGAGACTCGAGCCTTCCTGGCGTCGCGTCGAGAGGGGTGGGATCTCATTCACTTGACAGACATGCAGTCGCTCACGGTCTCGAGCGGAGGCGTGGGAGCGGCCGGCGTCAGCTACCTCTACACGGTCGAAGCGTTCGTGGAGCTGTCCGAGCATCTGAACCCGGGAGGCCTGCTGTCGGTAACCCGGTGGTTGAGGCTCCCACCCCGTGACAGCCTGAAGTTGTTTGCCACCGCCTGGGTGGCTCTAGAGAGACAGGGACAGGCTAGCCCGCAGGACAGCCTGGTGGTGGTGAGGAGCTGGGATGCGGTGACTCTCCTCATGAAGAAGGGCGGATGGTCGAGCGCCGAGGTCCAGGAGCTTCGTGCCTGGTGCGAAGCTCGATGGCTCGATGTGGTGTTTCTGCCAGGTATGAGCCCAGTGGAGGCGAATCGATTCAATCGGCTGGAGAAGCCTTATCTGCATCTTGGGACCATGGCTCTGGCAGGGGAGGATCGTCACGAGTTCATCGAGGACTACAAGTTTTCTATCCGACCTGCCAGCGACGATCGGCCCTTCTTCTCCCACTACTTCCGGTGGCGTGCTCTTCCCGAGCTGATCGAGCTACGCCAGCGAGGTGGAGCCTCCCTGCTGGAGTGGGGCTATCTGGTGGCGGTCGGTACATTGCTGCAAGCGTTCCTGGCGGGCTTCGTTCTGATACTCCTGCCCCTTCTTCTTCGGAACAGCGGGCGGCAGGGAAGCGAAGGGTCAGCGATGACGTGGAGCTTCTTCGCGGCCCTGGGAGTGGCTTTCCTCCTGCTGGAGATCGCCTATATCCAGCGGGTGACTCTCTATTTGGGCAACCCAATCTTCGCGGTGGCCACGGCTCTTGCTGCGTTTCTCGTCTTTGCCGGCCTGGGAAGCGGTGCGGCTGCCAGGATGAGCAGCTTGAAAGGAGAGGCGTTCGAGTCGAGGATCGGTCTTGTCATCGGAGCCATCGTGCTGCTCTGTCTCCTGCACCTGGCTCTCGCGCCACTGCTCTTCCGGACGACACTGGCGCTGGGGCTCGGCTGGAAGACGTTTCTCAGCGTGGTTGTTGTCGCTCCCCTGGCGTTTGCCATGGGGATGCCTTTCCCAATCGCTCTGCAGCGGCTAGGCCGCAAGCATCCAGAACGGATCCCCTGGGCTTGGGGCATCAACGGTTGGGCTACGGTGGTGAGCGCTGCCCTGGCTCCGCTGGTGGCGATTCACTTTGGCCTCGATGCTCTGGTGGTGCTTGCAGGCGTTTGCTATGCCTTTGCTGGACGTGTGGTGGGCTCCGTTGGGGCCGAGGTCGTGAGCCGCGCCAGCCCTACCGACCCTACCGATAGGAGTAGACTTGACAGCAGCGGCTCGGATGGTTGAGCTCGGGGAGGTTGGATATGGCGGCCAGGCTTGCGAGCGGTAATCGAGACATCGCCAGGTTGGTGGAGAAGCAGCTTCGCAATTGGGAACTGGGCAGACAGCAGAGGCTTGCGACCGTTGTCTCGAGTCCACGGCTAGCCGAGGATTTCGTGTGTATTTCCCGGCAGGTGGGCATCCATGGCGAGGCGGTCGCCGAGCGAGTGGGAGCGGCCTTGGGTTGGCCTGTCTTCGGACGTGAGGTCCTGGAGGCCATGGCCGAAGACGATGAGCACCGACGACGTATCTACACCTCCATGGACGAGCGGGATCTGGGCTGGTGGGAGGAAACCCTGCGCTCGTTGATGGAAGGCGAATTCGTCAGGAACGACTACTACAATCGCCTCTGTGAGACCCTGCTTTCATTGGCGAGTCAGGCCGAAAGCGTATTTCTGGGGCGAGGAGCCGACCTGATCCTACCCAGGGAGCAGGGTTTTCGGGTTCGCCTGGTGGCGCCGAAGACGGAGCGTCTGGGCGGCCTTCAAAGGGCGGCGGCACTTTCAGCTGACAAGGCGGAGCTCGAGATTGAACGCATCGAGCAGGAGCGCGCGCGGTTCTTTCAGCGACATTTCGGTGTCGCTCCCGATGATCCCATGCGTTACGACATCACCGTCAATCTCGCCAGGTTCTCTCTCGATCAGGCAGCGGGGGTGATTCTGCAAGCGAGATCTCTACACCGGGGCGTCAGCTGAGATCCCCGAGACGAATGTCTGGAGGAACGGATCAGTCTGGCGCTCTGCGAGACGGAGCCCGTGCCTCTTCGCCGGTCCAGGAGGGCGGACTCCTCTTCAATCTGACGCCGGGGGCGACCGTAATCAGTCCGGACCGGCAGCATTCGATGACCTTCGATCGAGAGGGTCGTCTTCATCTCTATTTCAGGCAGGGTTCGACGTACAAACGGAGCCTGGGCAGCGAGCTGCACTTGCGATTCCGGGCCGGTGGTCGGCAGCGGCGAGAACTTCTGCCGAAGGAGGCGAAGTCGATCTTCGAGGAAGCCTACGGACTGGCCCGTGAGATCGTTGGGCAGGTCGATGGGGCGCTCGAGATCCGCTTGAACGATGAGATTGTGCGGTGGACTCCTGATCGTCTGTTAGAGGAGGGACGGCGCTTCCTGGAGTGCTATCGTCCCATCTCGATCCTGCCGCCAGATCAGTATCTTTCGGTCGTTCTCCAGGCCACCGAAGGCTGCAGCTGGAACCAGTGCACGTTCTGCAGCTTCTACATGGATCGACCTTTCAGGACCCGGTCGGCAGGCGAGTTTCGGGAGCACGTCGAGGCAGTGAAGGACCTTCTCGGGGCGGGGCTGGAGCTTCGCCGAGGGATCTTCTTGGCGGACGGAAATGCGCTGGCCTTGTCTCTGAGGCGACTGGAGCCGTTGATCGAAGAGGCCAGGGAGGTCTTCACGGACCGCTCCCTGAAAGGCTTCCTCGATCTCATCAGCGGCGAGCGCCGACCTCTGGAACACAGGAAGCGGCTGGCTCACTGGGGCCTTGAGC
>JAUWSP010000233.1 GCA_030610025.1 Acidobacteriota bacterium
ATGAACGGAACCTGGAGCTCGATCGTCACCGTTCCTCCGAACGTTATTCTGGGAAACGAGTTCGACCTGGATCTCCCAGAGCTGGACACCTTTTCAACTGCCGGCACCGTGATCACCAGCGCCGGGGCCTCGGTAATGTACCTGTTCCTGGACCAGGGGGAATTCATGGCTGCGGTGGGTATTGGTCAAGGCAGCTGGAAGTTCATCGGTGGACACCGCTTCGTCATGACCCAGTGGAGGTTTCTCACGGATATGAGCTCTGGAGAGCCCTTCGGCTACATCAAGGTCCTGGCAGAGTGGAAACTCGTGAACAAGAATCTCGCTGTTGGTGAGTATGAGGTGCAGATGCTGGCACTCGACATGGAGACACCCTTCACTTCCGGTGGCGAACCGGCCGCTGTTGGTGGTCCCTTCGCGATGTGGCGAATGCCCATCGAGCGTTTGCCCTGAGGCAACGTGAGAATTCCGAGTGTCCAGGATTGAGTGGGGCCTCGAAGTCGTCAATTACCACAGGGCGTAACCAGGCTAGGGGAGCTAGTCATCCTGGCCGAGTATTGAAGCGAGAGCTTCTTGCCCGCGAGTTGTCAGCCAACAAGCTGCCTGACTGCAGCTCAGTTTCGGGATGATCCGCCCCCGATTATCCTCTATCGGCTCGCCTGGAGCGGGGACGCCGGAGAGGAGCTGTATTCCTACCACGCCAAAGCGACAACTGACTCGGGGTCACCCCTCGAGATCGAGCTTCTCTACCAGATTGCCTGAGAGCTAGACACCCGCGATCCGCACGTGGCTCTGGATCGAGCGCGTTTGAACCCGAGGTGCGACAGTGGGGGCTGGAACCATTTGCTGGGTTCGTGCCTCTCAATAGACTGTAAGGCCTCGATTCTGAGAACTGTTTCTGCCAGGCTCGAGCTTGATCGAAGCCGGACACAGGTCGATTGAACACTGCTCAGGAGTGAAGCGATGAGTTTTCCCAGAAGGCAAGGAAGGACTCGAACAGGTCGATGGCGGAGAGGGCTGTTGGTGACGCTTGTCGGAGTCGTGGTTCCTGGCGGAGTTGCCAGGGGCGGTTCGGCGGAGGGAGGCCAGCCAGATGCGGTGGACAAAGTGCGAGACACCATGCAGGCTGCGGTGGCACAAGCACCGCAGATCGCCCTGCAGCTCTCGCAACTCGGGGCGGAGGTGGCGACCGTGCGTTCCGAGTCCGGGGCCGGGACTCCGACCCTCACCTGGCAGAGCGAGGGGATCGGCGGAGGCTTCGATCGCAACGCCAACGCGGCCGACTATCTGCGTTTCAGCTTGCCTTTCAATCGTCCATGGGGACTGGGGACTATTCACGACCTGAAAGTAGCTTCGGCACAACTCCTGGAGACCGGGAGTCGAGCCACCGCTCTGGAAGTAGCTGGATTGGCTGGCAGGCGTTGGCTCGATCTGGCCGCGGCCACGGCGATGGCGCACCTGGCGCAGGCTCGCCTCGATCGCCTCAGTAGAGCCTTGGAAATCCAGCAGTTGCGTTATGAGCTGGGAGAGATCTCCGGCTCCGAGCGCACCCAGATAGAGTTACAGCGAGCCCGTGAAGCAGCAGCGCTGGAGAGCTCAGAAGCCCTGCGGTTTGCTTTGCAGCGCGAGCTCGAGGCCCTGGCTCCGGGCGGTTTCCCACCGCCGGCTGCACAAGATCTGGTTGAGCTCGCCAAGTCGACGGCTTCGCCAGTCGACTCCCAGTTTCAGGAGCAGCTCCAGGCGAGCCCTTTTCTGCAGTTCGTCGGCACTGGCGCCGAAGTGGCCCGTCTCGAAGCACAACATCAGCGGGGTGCTGCCTGGGGTAGCCCTGAGATCGAGGTCGAATGGGAGCGAATACCCGACCTCGGCGGCATCGAAAGTTTCAACTCCTTTGGCTTCCGGTTCGCCTTTCCGCTGCCGATCGGCAAGCAGGGTCGACAGAAGATCCTGGCCTCAGAGCACACTGCGCAAGCCGCCGCTGCAGAGCGCGTTTTCCTGCAGCAGCAACTGACGGTTCGCGTCCAGTCGGCGATGGGGGCAGCTCGGGGTGCGGAAGCTGCGCTAGCAGCACTCGAGCCTTCGATCGCACAGGTCTCCTTCACCGAGCGCTCACTGAGCGAGCAGTTCCGACTCGGGGCGATCTCCTATTTGGTCTACCTCGATGGCTTCTCGCGACTGGATGAGGTGATCCAGGGAGCCATAGAGGCACGCCATGCGCTGTTGGTCGCTCGTCTGGAACTGGCTCAGGTGCTGGGGACGGACATCTACTTCCCATTACCCGATCTGGAAAGTGAGAGTGGATCATGATGAGAGTGCTTCTCTCGATGGTGGTGCTTGTTTCGACGCCTGTGGTCGTCCAGTCCGAAACAGTGCAGATGTCGGCTGCGGAGCAGGCTCGCGCAGGGATCGTTCTACGGCCGGTCCAGGACCGCACGTTCGGCGATCAGATTCGGGTGCTGGGACAAGCAGTGCGATCGCCAGGTGCGACCACAACGGTGAAGTCGATCCTGGACGGACGCCTGGAGCGTCTATTGGTGGCCCCTGGCGATTCGGTGAAACGGAACCAGCCCTTGGTGGAGCTCCACTCGCACATGCTCCACGAGCTTCAGGGGGCGCTGCTCCGAGATAGCGAAGCCCTCAGGCTGGCTGAAGCGCGCGTCGCGGCCGGCCAGCAGCTGCTGGAGGTCGAGGGCATCAGCCGGGTCGAGCTGGAGAGCCGCGAGCACCAGGCTCTAGCGGCGCGGATTGCCGTCAAGAACGGTGAGGCCGAGTTGCGCGATCTGGGCTACAGCGACGCGGAGATCGAGCATCTGCTGGAATCGACCGACCTGCATCCGGTCCTCGCGGTGCGCGCGCCGACGACGGGTGTGGTGTTGACGGTCTTCGTTCAGCAGTACGCTTGGGTTCAAGCCTACGATCCCCTGATCGTTCTGGGTGATCCGGAGAGCCTCGAGCTCGAGTTGCAATTGCCACCCGACGAGGCGGCGGGAGTGCGTAGGGGAGACCTGGTCGAGTTTGTGCCGGTAGGCAGACCCGAGGCTTGGGGACTGGCCAAGGTCGTCACGCGAGTGCCACAGGTCGATGCCACGACACGGACCGTCACAGTCCGCGCTGAGATAACCCATGGCAGCGAGAATCTGTTGCCAGGTGTGTTTGTCGAGGGCAACCTGATCCGCGGTGATGCATCTCGGGCGCCGTCGGTCCCCGAGAGCGCCGTGATCCGTATGGGGGCTTCGGACTACGTCTTCGTGCGTGTCGACGCCGACACCTTCGAAGCGAGACCCGTAATGGTGGGCAGATTCAACGGTTCACGCTACGAGATTCACGACGGGCTGGCCCTGGGAGAAGAGGTCGCGGTCGAGGGTGTCTTCCTGCTGAAATCGGCCCTGTTGCGGGGCGAGGAGGGGTAGATGAACCGGCTTCTGGAGCTCTCTCTCGCCAACCGCCTGGTGGTGCTGCTGCTCGCGGCGCTCCTGATCATCGCGGGTGTCGCGGCTTTTCGCGACCTACCCATCGACGCTTTTCCCGATGTCACCAATGTCCAGGTCACGATCATTTCTCAGGCGCCCACCTTGTCACCGCTGGAGATCGAGCAGCTGGTGACCTACCCAATCGAGCGGGCGTGTGCGGGGGTTCCCCATTCCACGCAGGTCCGGTCCCTGTCGAAGTTTGGACTTTCGATGGTCACGGTGGTCTTCGAGGACGGTACCGATATCTACTTTGCGCGGCAGCTGGTACTCGAGCGGATGCTCGGCGCCAGGGACGGGCTACCAGAAGGCGTCGAGTCGAGTCTCGGGCCGATCTCCACCGGTCTGGGCGAAGTGTTTCAGTACACGCTCGAGAGCTCCGAGCGCAGCCTGATGGAGCTGCGGACGTTGCAGGATTGGGTGCTGAAACCGATCCTGCAAACTGTCCCTGGGACGGCCGGTGTGGATTCATTCGGCGGTGAAGTGCGCCAGTTCCAGATCATTGCCGAGCCGTCGGCCCTGCGTCGCTACGGACTGGCCGCCGACGAACTGGCGGCTGCGGTAGCCGCCAATAACGGTGTCGCGGGTGGTGCGTACGTCGAACGGGCAGGTGAGCAATACGTGGTGCGGGGAGACGGTTGGGTCCGGGATATCGAGGATCTACGCGAGACCGTCGTTGCCTACCGCAATCGTGTACCCGTACGTTTGCGAGACGTCGCCAGCGTCGAGATCGGTGCCGAGATCCGCCAGGGAGCCATCACCCGCGATGGCAAAGGCGAAACCGTGGCCGGTATCGTTCTGATGCTGCGCGGCGCTTCAGGGAAAGAAGTGGTTGCCGGGATCAAAGAGAAGCTCGCTGTGGCCAAGCAGAGTCTCCCCGACGATGTCGAGATCGTTCCGTTCTATGACCGCAGCGAATTGGTATCGACGGCGCTGGGAACCGTCAAAAGAGCCCTATTGCAGGGCGCCCTGCTGGTGCTGCTGATTCTGCTCTTCTTCATGGGCAGCCCGAGGTCGGCGCTGTTGGTGGCAATACAGCTGCCGATGGCCGCCCTGGCGACTTTTCTGGTGATGCGGTTTGTCGGGATGTCCTCGAATCTGATGACACTTTCAGGATTGGCCATCGCCGTTGGCATGTTGGGCGACGGTGCCATCGTTCTGGTTGAAAACACCGTTCGGTTGCTGAATCTGCCGCACAAGGCCGACGAGACAAGATGTGGAATCGTGCGACGGGCGGCGGGAGAGGTATTGCGGCCGATCGTCTTTGGTGTCGCCATCATTATCGTGGTCTTCTTGCCGATCGCTTCCCTGCAGGGCATCGAGGGCCGGATGTTCGCGCCGTTGGCCTACACGATCTCTATCGCATTGGGAGCCGCTCTGATCCTCACTGTCACTCTCATTCCGGTGTTGGCGTCGTTGACGATCAAAGCGACCTCGCCGACAAAATCGAGGCGCTTCGTCCATCCGGCGGAACTGGTGCGACGCATGTATCGTCCGCAACTCGGCTGGGCGCTGGACCATCCTTGGGCTGTGGTTGTGGTGGCACTCGTGCTCCTCACCGCGGCGGTGTTGATCGCCCCCACGCTCGGTACCGAGTTTCTTCCATCGATGGATGAAGGGTCCATTGTGGTCCAGCCGTTTCAGCTGCCATCGGTATCTCTGACCCAGTCGCTCGATGTCGTCCAGCGCATCGAATCGGCCATTCTCGAGCTGCCGGAGGTCCGACATGTTGTGAGTCGGACGGGTCGATCCGACATCTCTACGGATCCGATGGGTGTGGGTGAGAGCGATACCTATGTGATCCTCGCGCCCCGATCCGAGTGGGTCACCGCCCACA
>JAUWSP010000162.1 GCA_030610025.1 Acidobacteriota bacterium
CGAGAACATGAGGAAAGCGAAGAATGGAACGAACACTGACGATCATCAAGCCGGACAGCATGGAAGCTGGAAATGCGGGGAGGATTCTGGCGCATCTCGAAGGAGAGGGTTTTGAAATCCAGGCCCTCCGGCGGTTGCGGCTCAGCGAGGCGCAGGCCCAACGGTTCTACGAGGTGCATCGGGAGCGCCCGTTCTACGACAGCCTGGTTGCCTATATGACCAGCGGGCCGATCATTGCCGTTGCGCTGGCTCGCGAGGATGCGGTACCGCATCTGAGACAGGCCATGGGTGCGACCGATCCAGCCAATGCAGAGGACGGCACCATCCGAGCGCTCTACGGCTCGTCGATCGAGCGCAATGCAATCCATGGCAGCGATTCTCCTGAGAACGCGCAGAAGGAACTGAATTTCTTCTTTTCGAGCGCTGAATTGATCGCCGCTGAGTAATCCGAGAGGCAGATGGGCGGATCAACCCGTCACCGCCTGTTGCCGAGGGTCGAACGAATGGCTCCGTATAATGAGTCTGTGAGTGCCTCGAACCGAGACTTGCCGCTCGTGCTGTCACGGGCTGAGCATCCTGTCTCGCGAAGCAACATAGACAGCAATGCCATCAAGGTGCTGTACCGCCTGCACCGTGGCGGATACAAGAGCTATATGGTCGGCGGCGCCGTACGGGATCTGATGCTCGGGGGACTCCCCAAGGACTTCGACGTCAGTACCAGCGCCCGGCCCCAGCAGATACGCCGCCTGTTCCGCAACTCGCGCATCATCGGGCGCCGGTTCAGGCTGGCGCATGTCTACTTTCATGACGGCATTGTCGAGGTCTCGACGTTTCGTCGAGATCCGGACCCCGAATTGCAGGGCAACGGACAAAGCGACCTTCTGATCACCGACGACAACGTCTTCGGATCTCCCGAAGAGGATGCCTACCGGAGGGATTTCACGATCAACGCGTTGTTTTACGACATCAGCGATTTCTCGGTCATCGATTGGGTCGACGGCGTCGAGGATCTGCGCCGTAAACAGATCAGGGCCATCGGTGACGCGGAGGTCCGCTTCCAGGAAGACCCGGTTCGAATGCTCAGGGCCTGCGAGCTTGCGGGCCGTCTGGACTTCGATATCGAGGAGTCGGCACAGGTGGCCATCCGGGCTCACAGCCGCGAGGTCGAGAAGGCAGCGCCGGCTCGTCTGACAGAGGAAGTCTGCGATCTGCTACGGTCCGGCAGTTCGAATTCCATCTTGCAGTGGATGATGCGCCTGGGCCTCCTCGAGGTCTTCTTGCCAGAGGCGTACCTCGTTCTTTCCGCTGGCGAGCATGGTGCTGGGGAATTCGAGAGCATACCGGCGGTCATCGACGCGAAGGTCGAGAGGGGCGAAGAGCTTTCGGATGCCGTGGTCTTCGGGGCGATCTTGCTCCCCTCGGTGTTGTTGAGGCGGCGAGATGTGGAGGCGGTCAACCAGCGACCCGTTCACCGATCGGCCCTGCGCGAGCTGACGAACGAGGCGCTGGAGCCCTTTGTGACCCGATTCGGCCTGTCCAGGCAGAGAACCGAGCAGTTGCATCAGGCCGTTTGGGCCTTTCATCGATTCGCCGATCGGTGGAGGAGTACCGGCGACCGTATCCGCTTTTCCAGCTATCCGGGCTTCGATGATGCGCTGAGCTTGCTGGAGATCATGGTAGGTGCGACCGGAGAGGGCGGAGCCAACCTGGACCTCTGGCGCAAGATTCAGGAAAAGCGGCCGGAGAAATCCTCCCGACCGCAGGCGCGCAAGCCTCGACGACGTCGCAGGCGACGGCGCTGATCCGGCGCCTGGTCTACACCAGACTCACGCCGACTCCACCCCGGACTGCTCTTCCCGGCCTTCTGCAGTCAGCATAAGATAGGACTCCGAACAGGAGTCTGAAAGCACCTGACCCGAGAGATGTCTTCTTCGATACGAGGACCAGCACGATCGCGGTCCTGGAGCGGGTCGCCCATCTGCTGGTGAGAGGAGAGACGATGTCCGGCTTGTCGAGCTTCTACCGTTCGGCCGTAGGGAAGAAGGCCCTGATGGCGGCCAGCGGTATCGTGATGTTCGGCTTCGTGCTCCTTCACATGCTCGGCAACCTGAAGCTCTATCAGGGACCCGAGAAGCTGAACGCCTACGCCGAGTGGTTGCGAGAAGTGGGGAGTCCCCTCCTGCCTCATTCTGGCCTGCTGTGGATAGCTCGCCTCGTCTTGCTGGCCGCGGTCGGAATCCACGTTCTCACCGCGACCCAATTGACACTGAGAAACTGGCGGGCTCGACCGCAGAAGTATCAGCAGAGAGAGGTGCTCGAGGCCACCTATGCCTCACGGACCGTGCGATGGGGCGGGGTCATCATCGCTCTCTACGTGTTCTATCACCTGGCGCACCTCACCTCGGGATGGGCACATACCGACTTCGTTCCCGGCGACGTGTATCACAACGTGGTCTCGGGCTTTCAGATCTGGTGGGTCAGTGGGATCTACATCGTGGCCCAGGTGGCCTTGGGATTTCACCTCTACCATGGCCTGTGGAGCATGTTCCAGTCCCTGGGCTGGTGGAACTCTACGAATCCGCAGGACTGGCGGCGCCGGTTCGCCCAGGTTTTTGCCTGGACCATCACGCTCGGAAACCTGTCCTTTCCCCTGGCTGTCCTGGCCGGCCTGGTGAAGTAGGAGATGGCAATGATCTTGGACCCGAAAATACCGTCGGGACCCGTTGAAAAGAAGTGGGACCGTCACCGCTTCGAAATGAAGCTGGTCAACCCGGCCAACAAACGGCGGTTCGATGTCATCGTGGTCGGCTCGGGACTGGCCGGTGGCTCGGCTGCCGCATCGCTGGCCGAGCTGGGCTACCACGTACAGTGTTTTTGTTATCAAGACAGCGCGCGGAGAGCTCACTCCATCGCCGCCCAGGGGGGCATCAACGCCGCCAAGAACTACCAGAACGATGGCGACAGCATCTGGCGATTGTTCTACGACACGGTCAAGGGGGGAGACTTCCGGTCGCGCGAAGCCAATGTCCACCGCCTGGCTCAGGTCAGCGTCAACATCATCGACCAGTGCGTCGCCCAGGGGGTCCCATTTGCCCGCGAGTACGGCGGAATGCTGGACAACCGCTCCTTCGGCGGAGCCCAGGTATCGCGGACCTTCTACGCCCGGGGGCAGACCGGTCAGCAGCTGATGCTCGGGACCTATCAGGCTCTGTCGCGGCAGGTAGCTGCAGGCCAGGTTCAGATGGTTCCCCGCACCGAGATGCTGGATCTGGTGGTCATCGATGGGCGGGCCCGCGGCATTGTCACAAGAGACATGGTCACGGGTGAGATTCGTTCCTGGTCGGCAGACGCGGTCGTTCTCGCCACCGGAGGCTACAGCAACGTCTTTTTCCTTTCGACCAACGCGAAGGGCTGCAACGCGACTGCCATCTGGCGGGCTCATCGACGGGGTGCCCTGTTCGCGAATCCGTGCTTCACGCAGATTCACCCGACCTGCATCCCACAGCACGGCGACTACCAGTCCAAGCTCACCCTGATGAGCGAGTCCCTCCGGAACGACGGCCGCATCTGGGTGCCGGTCGAGGCGGGTGACCCGCGAATCGCTACCGAGATCCCGGAATCGGAGCGGGACTACTACCTGGAGCGCCGATATCCGGCGTTCGGCAACCTGGTCCCTCGGGACATCGCCTCACGCGCCGCCAAATCCGAGTGTGACGAGGGCAAAGGGGTCGGTCACGAAGCAAGGGGCGTCTACCTGGATTTTGCCGACGCCATCGAGAGGCTGGGCAAGCCGGCGATCGAGCAGAAGTACGGCAACCTGTTCGAGATGTACGAGCGCATCACGGGCGAGAACCCCTATGAGGTGCCGATGAGGATCTATCCCGCCCCTCACTACACCATGGGTGGCCTGTGGGTCGACTACAACCTCATGTCTACCGTCGAGGGTCTGTACGTTATCGGCGAGGCCAACTTCTCCGACCATGGCGCCAACCGGTTGGGAGCCAGCGCTCTGATGCAGGGGCTGGCCGACGGCTATTTTGTCTTGCCCTACACGATCGGCGACTATCTGGCCCGACACATGGGAGAGGGGCCTACTCCGACCGATCATGCCGGTTTCCAGGCGGTGGAGCAGGAGATTTCCGACCGGGTTCAGAGACTGCTGTCCTCGAACGGGAAGCGCACCGTGGACTCACTGCACCGCGAGCTGGGGCACATCTGTTGGGAAAAGTGCGGGATGTCGCGCAACGCGTCAGACCTCGAGGAGGCGATCGGCCAGATCCAGGCTCTCAGGGAAGAGTATTGGGACTCGGTGACGGTTCCGGGAAGTGGAGAAGAGCTCAACCAGTCGCTGGAGAGGGCGGGACGGGTGGCGGACTATTTCGAACTGGCCGAGCTGATGTGCCGTGATGCCCTGAACCGCAAAGAATCCTGTGGCACCCACTTTCGGGAGGAATACCAGACCCCTGAAGGCGAGGCGCTGCGGGACGACGAGCACTACGACTATGTGGCGGCGTGGGAGTTTGGCGGCGCAGGAGGTGAACCCGTCCTACACAAGGAGACGCTCCAATTCGAAGACGTGCCGCTGACCCAGAGGAGCTACAAGTGATGAAGCTGACACTGCACGTCTGGCGCCAGAAGACTCATGACGCCAAGGGTCGTTTCGTCACCTATTCCATCTCGGACGCCAGCCCGGATATGTCGTTCCTCGAGCTCCTGGATGTTCTGAATGAAGAGCTTACCCGCAAGGGTGAAGAACCGATCGCCTTCGAGAGCGACTGTCGAGAGGGCATCTGCGGTTCCTGTGGTGTGATGATCAATGGCAAGGCTCATGGCCCCGAGAAGGGGACGGCCACCTGCCAGCTGCACATGCGCAAGTTCCGGGACGGAGACACCATCCGTGTGGAGCCCTGGAGATCGAAGGCCTTTCCGGTCATCAAGGACCTGGTCGTGGACCGCACTCCCTTCGACAAGATCGTTCAGGCCGGCGGTTTCATCTCTGTGAATACCGGCAGCGCGCCAGAGGCCAACCTGATCCCGGTTCCGAGGCCCATCGCTGAGAAGTCCATGGATGCAGCCGAGTGCATCGGCTGCGGAGCCTGCGTGGCCCAATGTCCGAACGGCGCCGCCCAGCTTTTCACGGCTGCCAAGGTCTCGCACCTGGCCCTTCTGCCGCAAGGTCAGCCCGAGCGCTACAGGCGAGTCCAGCGGATGGTGGATGAAATGGAGTCCTACTTCGGCAGCTGCACCAACGTCCAGGAGTGCGAAGCCGCCTGCCCCAAAGGGATCTCGATCGAATTCATCGCCCGCATGAACCGGGACTACCTGAAGGGGTCGTTCTCGGGCTAGGAGCTACGGCGTCGGGTGAGGACGAAGGTTCGGTCGTCCGCGTAGGGCACTCCCTGGACAAAATCGTCGAGATTCTGCTCGATGGCCGCCGCTAGGTCGTCCAGGGTTGCCTCACGGTTCTGTTTGCAAATCTCGGCGAGCCTCTCGATGCCGTACTCGTCGTCTTCCGGGTTGGCTGCTTCCGTGATGCCGTCGGTGTAGAGAATCAACAGATCCCCAGGGCCGAGCTCCACGCTATCTTGGGTGTACTGGGCTTCGGGCATCAAGCCCACGGGCATACCGGTGGGCTTGAGCTGTTCGTGCTCACCGCTGGTACGTATCACCAGCGCCGGATTGTGGCCTCCATTGGTGTAGCGAAGCTTGCCGGTCTCTGGGTCGAGAATCGCCAGGATCATCGTCGCGTACTTGGCAGGAGGAGTCCGCTGGTAGAGGCGACGGCCGACTTTCGTGCAGATCTCTGCCGGGTCCTGGCCGACCTCGATGGGGCCCGCGGCCAGAGCTTCGAGGGAGGCGGTCAGTAGAGAGGCCGCGATGCCCTTGCCCGAGACGTCGGCAATGACGAATACGAGCTCGCTACCCTCCAAGCGCACTTCGATCTTGAAGTAGTCGCCCGAGACTCCGCGCGAAGGAACGTTGCCGCCCCAGATCTCGTAGCCTTCGACCTCGGGCAGCTGGCTGGGTAGCAGGGCAACCTGGATCTGACGGGCCAGCTTGAGCTCCTCTTCCAGCCGTCGTCGCTCCGCAGCCTCTTCGGCGAGTGCCACATTGCGGATTCGCAAAGCCGCCACTGAAGCCAGGGATACCAGCAGCTCCATGTCGTCTTCGTCGAACTGCCGCTTGTGATAGCGGGAGTTCAGGGCGATCATGCCCTGGGAGCCCTCGGCGTCGAGGAAGGGTGCCGCCACCAGACTTCGAATTCCGGAGCTCAAGATACTCTGCGCATTGCCGAACCGCGAGTCGGTCTCTACATCCAGGACAAGCGCCGCCATCCCCTTCTCGGCAACCTCCGTGAGGAGAGTCTCGGAAAAGACGTAATTGGTCTCAACGCCAGGAGCTGTGCGCCGGGCCGCTCTTCGGTATCCACCCTCACCGTCTTTGAGGATGATGACACCCTCTTCCGGCTCCA
>JAUWSP010000155.1 GCA_030610025.1 Acidobacteriota bacterium
GAGAGAGACTCCTCACGAAGGAGCTCTTCATCGACAAGCCGCTGCATCACCAGCGGCTTTGTCGCCATGGCCGCAGTTTCATTGCGAACGCCACTCCAGCGGAGTTGGAGAGCCTGCCCCAACTCTCCGGCAGTAATTTTGCGGTCTTCGATCGTCGCCACCGTACCAGCAGGGTCGGCGACGTTGGGCATGAGCCGCCCATCTGGGAGCCGTTCATAGCCAATCGAGTCGACCAACTCCCAATCGATCGATACAGAGTGGCTTTCGATCAAATCTCCTGACAGCTCCTTCTTGAGGGATTGTGTCTTCTTGAACCGAATCACATCGCGACACTTCTTCTCCAGGTCATCGAATCGCTCGGGATCGGCAGGTGCCACTGCCTCGACGCGAACGATCGCCCATCCGATCGTCGTTTGCAGCGGGCCCAGGATGCTGCCAGGACTACTCGAGAAGATGGAGTCCGCGACAGCTCCAGGAAGGTCGATTCGGTCGACATTCTCGACGAGGCCGCCGCGAGCACTGTACTGGTCCTTCGAGAGCTCCTTGGCCAGAGCCTCGAAATCGGACTCCTTGTCGAGCGTCGCCCTCAACTCTCGAGCCTCGTCCTGGTCGTGAAGAGTGATGATCCTGAACGTCGTCGTCTGGTACTCGTTTTCAAAGACTCCTCGAACCTCCTCTTCGGTGATCTCCAACTTGCCTGAGACCTCGACAACTTGAAGATGCTCGAGCGCCAGCTTTCGCCGCAACACCTCCAGTTGGCCTGGAATGGGCTCTTCGCTGGCCATCCCGAGCACCCGGGCTTCCTGGGCGACCAGGAGCGTGTCGATCACTCGATCCAGGAGATTCCGGAGATCGAAGGCACTCCGAGTCTTTTCCTGTTGGCCGGTATGCATCGAGCCCAGCCCCTGCTCCAGGCTGGGGGAATACAAGGGCTCTCCATTGACGAGAGCGAGAATGTCCGAGTCCGCGCCGAGCTCTTCTCGAGCAACCTTTCTATCGTCCAGGCTCCCAGGCTCTGCCGGTATCGCAAGACCTATCGCGAGTATCAACCCGACGCCCGGATGCAGTACAGCTCCTCTGGTCTTCATGGATGCTCTCCGATTCCAGTCAGTCAAAAGCTCTTCGACTGTTGCAGTTCTACCAGTAGCTTCTTCGTCAGTTGCCGTGCCAGCTCACCGCGCGAATGAACTCGGCCGGCGCCGAACGGTCCTTTCTTGTGAAACCCGCTTGCCTCCCTGGCACCAGTCCAGAGGATGTTCCCAGTCGCCGCGTCCACGAGGCGAAGGGATATCTCCACTCTGGGCTCCGGCGCTGTCTCGCTGCCTATGACCTCGTAGACTTCGACGGTTCCCGTCAGGATGGCTCTGGCATTGCATTCCGTAACCAGGGCCTCTCTCAACTCGCGGGTCGCTCCGCCCCAGATGAGCGTTTCCTGACTCCGCAGGATGCCGCTGATGATATTGGGGGAGACGAGCTGCAATCCCAATTCCTGGCCAACGTCCCGTACGACCTCGGTTACGGTTGCGGCGTTGGCAGTTCCGTTCTTGGGAGTCAAACCGGATAGGGGAACAAGCGCCCATCTCCCGGCACCTTCATGGTCGAGACTCGCTTTGGCCGATGGTGCTGAGCTAATGGCTTTCTCGATCGCGTCTGCTAGCTGTTTCGCTACCTCTCTCGCCAGATCTGTGGTCCGATGGGTCACTCCCAGTCCGAGCCAGGGAAGTCCGTTCAGGCCACTCTCTCCCACCAGGCCCGACCAGAAGAGCTCGCCATTGTCGGCTCGAAGAATCTGAGCTGACGCTGTCATTGCGGGTATCCTCCGGCGATCGACATCGTGCAGAGTGATGGAGATCAGCCAGTCGACCTGCAGTGCAGACCGAGCCAGTTGAAGGCGATCTGCGGACAGGTCCGCAGACGATCGAATTCTGAGGTTCCGCATGACATTGCGAACCTGCTCCGCCCTGACAAGATTGAAACGCAGCTCCAGCTCTCTCTCCACTCCTTGATGCAGTGCCTTGCCAGCGGACAGATGACCGGCCTGGTTCTGGAGAGGCAGCACCGCCGCGGACGGCCTACTCGACGGCAACTGCGCGGCCACTAGCGGAGTACACGCCGCAACCAGCCACAGGCCTGCCAATGTAGGTATGCGGGGAAGCATCAGCTCACTCGACGAGGCTCTTCAGCAGTTGCCTTACGCAAAGTCGGGTCGTCTCCGATATCGGTGTTCCGCTAGTGCCGAGGACCTGGGCGCTGAGACTACTTCCTTTCTCGGTGTGGGTGGCGGCCCAGACAGTCGTGCCGGTCTCGGTTTCCACCATGCGAGCATCGATCGTCACTACCGGAATTCCGACCCTGCCGGATCGCAGGGTCTCAGACTGGGCGACAGTGCCCAGTATCAGGGCCTGCACCTCGAGTTCCTGGCCGAGAGTGAGCACATCTTCCTTGCTGGGAATTGCGATACGTCCGTAGGTCGCACCCGGTCGTTTGGCCAGTGCCGCCTGCACTTCCCCAGCTTCCACGACATCCAATGCGCCGCTCGCGAGGAGCTCCGTCGCCATGATGCGCGAAGCACGCCGTCCGGCATTTTGATCACGGGTCAAGTTCTCGAAGGGTATGACCGCCACCCGTTCCACGAAGCCGAAGTCGAATTGAGGGTTGGCAAACTCGGTAGGTGAGACACTTCCCGAGCAGCCCGCCAGCAACAACGAGATTCCGGCGAGTAGGAATGTCTTGGGATGGTTCAACATCGTCGAAGCTCCTATTGTCTCGAGTTCGAGACCTCAGAAAAACAGACGGACTCCTATACGTGCACTGCGAATGACTTCGGTCCCGGTGTCAGCTAATTGTGTTTCTGATCGTGACAGGTTACCAACCAAGGTCAGGAATCGAGTCAAGCGATAGGTAGCGTTGATGGAGTTGGTTCCGGTACTTCGGGAATCACTGGAGCTGAAATCAGAATACGACCCGGAGATGAAGAGTTTCGGTCCTGGCGCGTAGGAAATGTTGTAGATCTGATTGACGGTGCCATTGCCACCGAGATCTGAAAGAAACCAGGTGCCTGAGAGGGACAGGAAAGCCGTCGGAGTCCAGGTGGTAAAAGCCTGAAGATCGGATCGATTGAAGACAGTCTCCCTGGCGCCGCTGGGATCGTCGTCAATCAGACTCTGGTATCGGGTGAGGCTGAAAGTGCCGCCGATTCGCCAATTCTGGTAGGGCTGCGCCTGGAGGGTCTCCGCCCAATTCCAGCTGTCTCGTAGTTGATGGGTCAAGGTGTCACTGAAGCGGGCGAAGGCGAGGTTGGATTGAAGCCGCAAGCCGGGCAACAGGTCGGTCACGGCGAATAGCCGGACGCCCTGCTCTGAATTGAGGCGTTGCGATTCTTGAGACTCGTCTCGATGCTGGGCCGAGAGGACAACATCGACCGTGGGTAGCGGAGTCCACCGCAGCCCGGTGCTGTACCGATTGATGGTCCGTAGGAGTGGAGAGGTGGGGCGGAGGTTCTCGGAATCGTCGAAGGAGTAGCCGAGGTCGAAATCCAGATTTCTTGCCAATCCGATTCGGAGACCAGCGCCTGCGTGAAGTGCCTCGTAGTCTCGGCGGACCAGTCCGGCTGCAAAGTCCTGGTTGTTCGTGGCCGAGAAATTCAGTCGCGTGACAATCCTTTCGGTGGGCAGGAAGACCAGATCTCCGGCTGCGCTATAACGATTCGATTCGAATTGCGTGCGGCCGGCTTCGACATCGACATCGATCAGCGCGCGGGCTTCTGTCACCAGGACTTCGGGAATGGCATTGGACGAGAGGTTGACCACCTTGAAAAAACGAGCTGTAGTTTCGGGCAGACGGATGGTGTATCTGAGAAAACCGTCATCGAAATCGGAGGTGGTGCCGTCCACGACATCCCAGACGAGATTGTCGCTGCTGCGATAGACCTGCCAGATGACTCCGGGACTCGAAATGATGTTGACGTAGATCTGCAACCTGGTAATGGGCTGAGTCAGCCCCAGGTCGAGCCCGATGTTTCGAAAGCTGTTGGCCGCACCAATGTCGATCTGGGGTGAAGTTGGGGTTTGGACGTCACCATCGATAAGGGTGGGTGCGGGGTCCAACTCCCCGAGCTCGGGTGAAGGATCGATCACGAATAGACCCTGCGCTGGTGGAATCGGATCGCCGATCTCGCCGTCACTCCCCACGACAGTCTCCCTGTCGATCTGCGCCAGGGATGTCGAGATCGAGCCACGGAGCCGATCATCGAAGGCATCCTTGAAGGCCCTCAGCCGAAGCTCGTGCCGGTTCTGGTCCGAGGATTCGGCTTGGTTCTGATTCTCGAGGTTGTTGCGCTGGAAGAGATACGAGCCACCCCAAAGGCGTCGATTGTAGGAGGTCTCGAAAGTCAGCACCTGCTGCCGGGTATCCCGGCCGAAGATCTCCAGATCACCAACGTTCTTCTCGTCGCGAAAGCTCAATTGATACCGGGGCCCTTTGGCCGGGCGCCAAGACACGTTGGCCCTCAATGAATCGACATCGAAGGCATCGGTCCTCGTCGGTAATTCGGTCGAAGCGGACCGTCTGGAGACCCCCACGAACCCCGAAAGTCGAGGCCGGTGGTCGCGAATCTCGAATCTCGGTTCCCTGGTATCTCGCAGCAGATCCCCGGCGCTTTCAGATGCCGTATCGAGACTCAATTGCGAATATCCGAGGAAGAGCGTCAAGAACGGGCTAACGGGCTGAGAAAGCGAGAAGTTGTACCTTTGCTCCGTTTGGTCCTGGCCTACGCCGTTGTTGTCCAGCGTCGTGGCGAAAAGGGATATCGTACCGCCAAAGTCGATGGCGAAGGCGCTCCAGCTATGCAGGACAAGGGCAACAAAGAGCCCAGAGAGCCGCAGGACTCTGCGAACTACATGGTCTTTTTCTCGCGTCACCAGACGGGGCCTCTAGTTGGTGACTAGTCTATCCATGAAAGAAAATGCGCCCAGGGCAACTCGCCATGGGCGCGGATCCTGATTCAGCACTTCGAGGAGTTAGCTCGACGCTCTATTGCCTGGATCCATCAGGCGGATCCGTGACTCTGGGCGCAGCCCGTTCGTCTCTGTCGAGCTCGTCCTTTGAATGGCACTTGTTGCAGAGCGAGCGCTGATTGATATCCGAATAGGCCCCAGCCGGGATGGCCCAGGACCCGGACGCTACCCCGTCAGCGGTTTCGAGGAAAGTAACGTTGACGTCCCACCGGCCGGCGTCCGGCGCCGAGGTGGCGTGGGCGCGGTGGCAGGAGATGCAAACGACCCTGCTGGATCCGGTAGGACCTGCCGTTGAAGCTGTGGTGGCGGTGGAATCTTCGAAAGGTACCAGCGCGTAGTAGGCATCGGTCGCTGTTCCGTTGCCACAGGGCCCACCGTTCGGCGGGTTGTCGATGCAGTTGGAGGTGCCCCGATAGCTGTTGTAAACCTGGAACTCGCGCGTGTCGAAGACTTCACCGGAAGGATGCACGAGGTTCGCCGACGCGGCATGGAAGTCGCCGTGGCAATTCGCACACCATTCGCTGGAACCCGAGATGTAGGCGTTGTGGGAGGTCTCACTCTCCGGACCGGCGAAAACACTGATGCCGGCGGCTACCCAGGTTGCATCCCAGTCGATGGTTCCACTCGAGAAGTCGCTGCTCTGGCCATCCTGGTAGAGGAGGCGATAAGCGCTCGTTCCGTGCGGATCATGGCAGCTGGTGCAGCCCATGTCAGCCGCAGGGTAGGAGCCGCCAGGGGCGTAGGACAACATCGAGTCGGCAACCGTGCTATGGATTCCGGAAATGACGCTGTGACCGGCCGATTCACCGAGAATCGGGTTGCTCCCGCCGCCGTGACCGTCATTGATGTTGTCTTCTTCCAGGAAGACAAAGTCGCCGGCACCGCGTTGGGCACTGGAGCTCGGAGCCGTAGGATCTGCCGACCAGACGTGATAGCTGCCGTCGCCGTCGTGGCAATCGAGGCAGAGGTCTGTCTTGTTGGCATACAGCAGAAGATCGGGATAGCCGAAGCCCGGCAGCAATTGAGGTCCGCCCGTCGGGGAGTTCATCGGCAAATTGTTCTGGCTGTTGTGCATGGTGTGACAGCCGTTGCAGTGAGCCACACCACCGTCATGGAAGGCCATGACCGGAGGGGCGAGGATCACTACGGCGACCACTAGGAGCAGGGTTGTTTTCATTTGGCTTCTCCTTTTATGCAGTTAACCGGATTCCCGATTTGTTCGTGCGGTTGAAGATTTCACTCAACGCTGTATCGAGCAAAGGCTATGCCAGGTTCAAACATTGTCCCTTGTTGGATTCGGAAGTGCAAGGTAGCAGATATATGCAAGATTTCGCATAGAAATAAGCCCTTTGAAACGGGTGACTTAGTGGCTTCGCAAGCTCTGCGTACTGCCCCGGTATCTCTCCCAGGCTGACAGCGGCGGAAGTTGAGGCTGGCGGAATTCGCAGTCCTGGGGGCTTGAGGGTGGGGAATGATCCTCACATTTGGGGTCCATGTGAGTGGTTTTGCGACCAACTTTTGAAGC
>JAUWSP010000174.1 GCA_030610025.1 Acidobacteriota bacterium
GACACGATGCCGGTAGGTCTCGAGTACCTGTCCGACACCTCTGGCTTAAGTCGAGTGCTGACTGGGACCGATGCACTCGTCTGGGAGGTCGGTACCGTGGATCCTGAAGTCGGGAGAGAGTTCGACCTATACGCCGAGGTCACCGCGGGCGCTTGGGACTTCATCACCAACACGGTTGAAATCGCCACGAGCACCCCCTATGACCAGGGAGACCCGTTGGAAAAGTTCGGTGAGTGGGTGGGGCAAGTGCTGGAAAACGACACCCACCTGAGTGTGGGCAAGTCCGCCTGGACAGACGATCCCGCCCCGGGTCAGGACTTCGTCTTCACCGTCAATGTCTGCAACGATGGCAGTACCGCCAGCACCGAGGTCACGCTGGAGGACAGCCTGCATCCGTCATTGAATCTGGTCGATTGGTGGGCGCAGCATCCCGGTTGGTACGAGGTCGATCGTGATCCCAGCTTACTGGTGGTCGCCATTCCATCGATAGCCGCAAACTCGTGCAGCGAGGTCTTTCTGCGGGTGAATCTGGATGCCCAAGTGGCGCCTGGCAGCTACATCGACAACACGGCAGTCATCGTCTGTGACAACGACCTGGAGATCGATGACAACACGGCCCTCTGGGAAGGCTTCGCCAACGAGCCGCATGTCAATCTGACGATCCACAAGAGCTTCGTCTCGGGCTCGCTGGTGCCCGGGGGCTGGGTCCGGTATGGAATCGCCTACCGGAACACGGGCAACATGCCGGTTGGCACAGCCTGGATTACCGACACCTTCCCTGTCGACACGACGTTCGTTGGCGCCTGGTACGACGATCCCTTCGGCAGCTTCGATTTCCCGCCGCAAGAAGTGACACCTGACTACGCTGTCTGGCAGGTTCCTGAGGTGGACGCCGGCTATGGCGGTAGCTTCGAGGTACTCCTGAACATCGACCCCAACGCCAATCCGGGTTCCCTTCTCCTCAATTCCGCCACGCTCGGCCCCCTGCCTGGTGAAGACACCCACGAGGACAACATCAGCATCTCGAAAGAGATCCTGGGCAGTCCCGGAGCCAATCTTCGTGTGCAGAAATCCCAAATCTGGCAGGAGAACTCACAGCTGCAGTACGAAGTGCGTTTCGACAACTTGGGCGATGAGACTGTGTCCAGTGTCGTCATCACTGACACGCTGCCGCAGATGACCAGTTGGAATGGTTCGTGGGATATGGACTTCGATTGGGAGCGGCTCGTCGACTTCCAGGGTAGCGCCAGTCAGCTGGCCTGGGAGTTCACCGATCTGCAACCAGGCGAGAGCGGTCGGCTCCACTTCGATGCCGACCTGGATGAGCCAGGAGTGCCGGTCCGTTGGTACACCAACACTGTCGAGATAACTCTCCCAAGCGGCGAGACCAACCCTGGCGATAACTCCTACGAGGACGTTGCCTTCAGTGGCGGCGAGGTGCGTCGCGTCGAGCTCTGGATCAACGAGGTCGGTGACAGCCACCTTTGGGGTGAGGCTGTTGCCAGCTCAGTGGTAACCGTGACGACTCCGGTCAAGCAGGTAACTGCGTGGGCGGATCCGGACTGCGGTGGCTGTTGGGAAGTGTTCGAAGCAGGTCCTCTCCAGCCGGGTGATCTCGTCGAGGTCGTGGCCGGGGATGGCATCTTGCCAGTGGAGCTCGCGATACCGGATCCGTTCGAAGCCAAGATCGACACAGATACCGACGAGGTATTCGGTCAGATCGGCGGTTGGGAGAGTCGACCGGTCGAGATTCATGGCGACTGGCCCGAGGGTTACCGGGAAGTGGAAAGCGATCCAGAGGGAAGCTTCTTGGCTGCCTATCCTGATATTCCGCGAGGTGGGAGTGGTCATGTTCAGATCGCAGACCAGGTCTCCTACGCCGACGTTGTCTTCCACAATCCCTTCTTGTCGCTGGATCTGGTGCTCGACATCAACTACGGCCTCGATGTTGTGGAGGGTTTCTATGAGCCTGGATACTCGATCTGGATCACTGCAACAGAGGCCGACGGCAGCACGGTGAAGGGTACGGCGGAGCTCGCGACGGACTTCATACCTGCCTGGAACAACACGGGATTCTCTACTGGCGAGCAAGGATGGACCAGCGCCCGACCCGACCTCCAGCCTGGCGACTGGGTCTTCGGTACGGTGGACAACGGCTACGAAAGCTCGGCCCGGTTGGGCGATATCGACTTCTCGGTCGACTACGTCAGCGATGTCATCACCGGCACCGTGCAAGCTGGTTGGATTGCCGAGCCGGTCTTGCTGCGCTGCGAAATCCGGGGAAGCGAGGAGAGCCCCTGGATAGACTTGCCGTCAGTCGACCCCAACGGCGGTGGGTTCGAGTGCGACTTCGGCGCTATCGGCTGGGACATCGAGCCAGATCAAATGGTGGCGGTGAGGTACCGCGAGCCCGATGCCGACTGGGTGGCCACCACCTTTCCGGATCTGAGCGATGCCTCGATCGCGATCGGAAAGCTCACCAACGGAATCGACGCCAAGGACCCCCCAGGACCGTTCATCCTGGTGGGTGACCCGGTCCAGTGGACCTACGTGGTCACCAACACCGGGAGCATCACCCTGACGTCGATTCACGTCGCCGACGACATGGGGGTGGAAGTCAGCTGTAACCAGACTACTCTGGGTCCCGACGAGTCCTTCGCTTGCGACGGCAGTGGAGCGGCCACTCTGGGCCAGTACGAGACTACGGCGACGGTCACGGGCATGACACCGTTTGACTTCGAGGTCCTCGCGGAAGACGTGAGCCACTACTACGGCGTGGTTCCAGATGTTGCGATCAAGAAGCTCACCAATGGCGAGGATGCCGATTCGGCTCCTGGTCCCTTCATCCCTGTGGGTACTTCCGTCACCTGGACCTATGTGATCACCAACTCGGGCAACGTGGCTCTGGTCGATGTAGGGGTGACAGACAGTGAGCTTGGCTTTGTCTGTGAGGAGAATGTGCTCGGCAGCGGGCAGGTCATGATCTGCGAGGCGAATGGGACCGCCGTTGTAGGGCAATACACCAATGAGGGGACGGTTTCAGGTTCTCCTCCCGTAGGGCAGCAGGTCGTCGCGATGGATTCGAGTCACTACTTCGGAACAGTTGCGTCCGTCGAAATCGGGAAGGCGACGAATGGTGAGGATGCGGACTTGCCTCCTGGCCCCTTCATCTCTGTGGGCGATCCCGTCATCTGGACGTATGCCATCACCAACACCGGCAACGTGACCCTGACGAATGTAGTGGTAACAGACAGCGAACTGGGAGCGATTGCCACCTGCCCCCGAGACGGGCTCGGAGTCGGGGAGACAATGCAGTGCGAAGCGAGTGGGACTGCTGCAACAGGGCAGTACACCAATATCGGCTTCGTCGAGGGAGCCCCTCCAGTCGGATCAAAGGCCACAGACAGCGATACCAGTCACTACTTTGGACTTGGTCCAGTAGTGGACCTGGCTACTCGGCTCAACGGGGAAGTCGCCGCAGAGCCTCCTGGACCTCTGATCGAGGTCGGAGATTGGATCACATGGACTCACACGGTAACCAACACGGGGAATGTGACAGTTACCCAGATTGTGGTGAGTGATGAGGTCTCCCTGGATCTCGGATGTCCCGGAGATGTCCTGGGAGTAGGAGAAGCGATGGCGTGTGAAGGCTCCAGTGAGGTGACATCCTCGGGGCAGATCTCGAACACCGCAACTGTGCAAGGGGTAGCGATCGGGACGAGTGCTACGGTGTCCGATACGGCGGTCAGCTTCTACTTCGGCGGCGGCATCGATCTCGAGAAACTGACCAACGGTGTCGATGCGGACGAGCCGCCGGGACCACTCATCACGGTTGGAGACACGGTCACCTGGACCTACGTGATCACGAATACGAGTTACATCACACTCACGGGTGTAGCTGTTATCGATGACCAGGGCGTCTCAGTCGACTGTCCCGGGACCGAGCTCGGGGTGGGCTCGGGTATGACCTGTGTGGGCAGTGCGCCGTCGGTGGTAGTGGGCCTCTATCGGAACGAAGCAGAAGTCGAGGCCTGGACCGAAGGAGTCGAGCAGCGGGTGTCCGACCGAGATGTGAGCCATTACACCGGAACGGAGTCGCCGATCGCCGCGATCGAGATTCAAAAGTGGACCAACGGTGAGGATGCGGATGTGCCTCCCGGCCCCACGATCGCCCCGGGACAACCTGTGACCTGGACCTATAGGATCGCCAATACGGGCACCGTGGACCTATTCGACTTCGAGGTCACTGACGATGTCGAAGGCGGGGTCTGTACGCAGCCCGGCCTGGCACCAACAGAGTCCTTCGTCTGCACTTTGGAGGGGATTGCCATAGGCGGGCCCTATGAAAATCTGGGGACCGTTGAGGCGTGGACCGTGACCTCCGGCAAGGTCACCGATTCGGACCCCAGCCATTACTACGGCGACAAAACGATCTTCGAGGACGGTTTCGAAACTGGAGATTTGTCGAGATGGTCACGGACCGTTGGTGAAGAGTTGATTTTCGAGGACGGTTTCCAACCAGGCGATCTATCGAGATGGACGCGGTATTGGCGTTGAATCAGCGACGCGATCGAGAACCCCGCCAGCTACTCTAGGTGCTTTCTTTGGTGCGCGAGGGAAGTGAAATCTCGCGCCTGATGAGCTGCGCCGACGGGTGCCGTGTCAGAATCGCTGGGTTACTAGAGAAGTAGCACCGGATCGGTCGGGAGCATGAAGAGCCTCGCCCAACGAAGCATCACGTCCATCTCGTGGAACGCCCTCGCCAGCGTAATCACAGTAGCGGTGCTCTTCGTGCGCTCGGTCCTCCTGGCGCGGCTGCTCCCCGTTGATGTATTCGGGGTCTATGCAGGCGCCAGTGCGGTGATCGGGGTCACCGTTATCGCCGCTCATTTTGGCCTGGGAAGCGCCTTTCTCCATCGTGCGCCAGAGAGCCAGGATGAGGAACGGGCCGCGCGAGGCCACTTCACGCTCAAGCTGCTTTTCACCTCGGCATGGTTCATCTTCATGATTTTCGGCACGCTCCTCTTCGCCGAGGGAGCGACGCGCACAGCATTGTTGGTGCTTACCGCGACCACCGCCGGAATTCAGCTGGCTGAGACACCTCGGCTCATTCTGGTTCGACGCGTCGTTCACCGCCGCTTGGCGGCGCTTCAGGTGCTCACAGCGGTGGCGACAACGGCTGTGGCAGTCAGCCTTGCGTGGCGGGGCCTTACTCTCTGGGCGCTGCTCGCTACGAATCTTGTGACCCTGTTCGTGGTGATCTTGGCACTTTACGTGTGGCGCCCGGTCTGGAAACCGCGTGTCGCGTGGTCGCCACAGGTGGTGCGTTACTACCTCGAGTTCGGCTCGCGGGTCTTCGCGGCCACAGGTCTTCAAGGCCTTCTGGACCGGCTCGGCGATTTGTGGACGCGCTTCTATCTCGGGGCGACGCCCCTGGGCTTCTACTCTCGCGCCTATACCTTCGCGAGTTATCCACGGCGCTTTCTGGCTGATCCGGTAGCGGTGGTCATGGGCGGCGCCTACGCGGAGTTGAAAGAGGATCGCCGACTCCTGTCCAAGACCTTTTTCTGGACTAATGCCTTCTTGGTGCGGATCGGCTTCTTCGTTGCAGGTCTCTTTGCGCTGGTAGCACCGGAGTTCATTCGCATTGTGCTGGGTGAGAAGTGGCTACCGATGCTGATGCCCTTTCGATTGATGCTGATCTTCACCATGCTGGATCCGATCAGAGGCGCCGTTGGCAACCTCTTTGCTGCGGTCGGAAGACCGGGACTTGTCGTGCGGGCTCGACTGGTGCAACTCGGTGTCCTCGTTCTCGGCCTTGCTCTTCTGGGCCCCGAGCTCGGAATCACCGGTGTAGCGATTGCTGTCACGTCTATGTGCACTGTTGGAATGGTCCTGTTGTTGTGGCAGGCTCGATCTTTTGTGACCTATTCACCAGTTCGCCTTTTCGGAGTGCCGACGCTAGCCCTCGTCACAGGAATGCTGCTGGCTGGCGGAGCCATCACTCTGCCTGGAGTCATTGGCACTGACTGGCGGACGACGGTAGTCAAGACAATCGTCTTCATGGGGTCCTATGCCGCAGTGCTGATTGGCTTCGAAAGGCGGCAGACCCTGCGACTTGTTTCGGAAGCGAAGAGACTTCTGTCGGAAGGATCTGTCCGGCGAGGCGCGTCTTGGCTTTGATGGTTACTTCGAGACACCCATGGTCAAGCAAAAGACGCTCTTGATTCTGTCTTTCACCGATCTCTCGAGAGACCCTCGGGTGAGTCGTCAGATTCGA
>JAUWSP010000346.1 GCA_030610025.1 Acidobacteriota bacterium
TCAACCATGATTTCCGACCTCGACCGAATCGACTTCGCCATCCTCGATGCTCTACAGAACAATGGTCGGCTCTCCAACAAAGAGCTGGCCGCCATGGTGCATCTCTCACCTTCGAGTTGCTGGGAGCGCGTTCGTCAGTTACGGGAAGAGGGTGTGGTCGTGGGCTTTCACGCCGAGCTCGATCCCAAGGCTTTGGGGATAGGCCTGCAGGCGATGATCGGGGTCCGACTCAAGAGGCACACCCGAGAAGCCGTCGAGTCGTTTCGCGCCCACGCCCTGGATATCGAAGAAGTCATCGCCGTCTATCACGTCACCGGGAACAAGGACTTCCTCGTTCAGGTGGCGGTCCGCGATGCCGAGCATCTTCGGGATCTGGCGCTCGAGGCCTTCACGACCCGCCCGGAGGTCGCCAACCTGGAGACCTCGCTGATCTTCGAGAGCGTCATCAAGAACACCCTTCCGATCTACTCTTGAGGGTCAGGGGGAGGGAGTCGCGGGGTCGATAAGGGCCCAGCCATCGACCTCATCCGGTATCGGGATGCCTGCCAGGTTGGCCAGGGAGGGGGCCAGATCGACGGTCCGGACGGGAATGTCCAGGGTCTCGGGCGCCAGGCCCGGAGCCAGAATGACCAGCGGCACATGGGTGTCGTAGTCGTAGGGCGAGCCATGGGTGGTGACAAGGCCCACCGACGGCATGGAGTACTCCTCGAACTGGATCAGGAAGTCGGGGCTGCGCTCGGGGTAATAGCAGTTGGCGTACAGCCAGCGGTCGTGATCGCTCTCGTCGACCTCTTGGAGCAGCTCCGAGCCGGTCCAGACCGCTGCTACCGCAGGGCACTGCTCGAGCAGTTGTGCGGCCTCTTCCTCCAGGTCGGCTCGTGTTCGGCCAGTCCTCTCGACCAGACCAGGAGCCAACCTCGGTCCCGGTACCATCCACCTGTCCATGCCGTACTTCTCGGCAAGCTGCGGCCCCACCTGCTGAAGACAGAGAATCGTCTCCGACCCGATCCGTTGGCCGTCCAGGTCCAGTCTGTGTCGCACCTCGGGCACCGGCACCACCCCGTGATCGGCGCTGAATCCGATGATCGTGTTCTCGAGCCCCACACGCTCGTCGATGAAGTCCAGAAACTCTCCAAGTGTGCGATCCAGGCGCAGAAGCAGGTCGACATACTCTCTGCTGTTCGGTCCGTGATCGTGGCCCACAAAGTCCGCGGCCGAGAAACTCAGCGCCAGCAGATCCGGAGTGCGGTCCGCTCCCACACCCTCGGCCTCGATGAGATAGCGGGCGAACTGAGCCAGGTATTCGTCCCACCAGGGTGAGTCACGCACCGCCGCGTAGAATTTCTCATCGGCTGCCGCCCGCGGTGGGCCGAAGGAGAGAGGCAGCTCCTCCACAAGGGGACCGAACTCCAGTCTCTGAAGCTGAAGCTCTTCGATGATCTCTGGCGCCAGCGGCAGAGGCTCCCACGATTGGCCGAACCTCACATCCAGGAGGTTCTGCTGGTTGAAGCTGTCGAGCCAATCGGGTTCGGTGTAGAACTCCGATGTCTTGAACCCCCCGATCTCTTCGTCGTACCAGAACGCACCATCGGCTCCCAGCCCCCCCATGAGGATGGCGGCTCGGTCCTTGCCGCTAGCAGAGAAGACTCTGGATTCCGGATAGGTCGCCTTGATCCAGTCGCCAAGGGCCGTCACCTCGAGCTCCTGCGGCGACTCTTCGTAGAGATCGTCGTCGATGGCATATTGGCTCACCAGGTGGCCCTCTTCGATCCACCGGTTGCTGACGATGCCGTGGTGGCGCGGAAAGCTCCCAGTGGCCAGAGTCGCGTGCCCTGGGGCGGTCTCGGTGAGGGCGTGGTCGTGGTAGGCCTGGGAGAAGCTGACTCCCCGATCCAGCAGGGTCCGGATGCCGGCCGTAAACAGAGGCTCGAGCCGGTCGAAATCATTGGCACCGAATTGATCCACCACCAGGAGGAGAACGAGCCGAGGTGCGCCCTGCGGTGGATCCGTCGTCGGGGGCTCTACCGAGACCTGCTCAGCAGGATCCGCGCGGCAGGCGCTCAACGCCAGGCTGGCCACCAACACCAACCCGACGAGGAGCCGCCTCCCGAGAGAAGAGCTTTCAGGGTTTGCGAGCCGTGATCTTGGCACTTAGAACTCGACCGGCCACTCCCCGGATCTCCGCTGCGAGATCGTCGTAGGAAGATGCGCCGGTCCCCTCCAGGACACTGAGGACGATAGGGTCGTCCTCAGGCAGGGATTCTACAGCCTTTCGAGTCTCCATGACTTCGATTTCTTCAAACCCAGCGTCGCGCAGAAAGCCGATGTAGTCGTCGAGCAGGGAAGCACCAGCAACGCAGCCGACGTAGGCCGCGATACTGTCTGCAATCGCCTCCGGTAGAGGTGCCGTCAGTACGATGTCGGAGACGGCGACTCGGCCCCCGGGGCGCAGCACTCGGTATGCCTCACGAAAGACCGCGGCCTTGTCGGGCGAGAGGTTGATGACGCAATTGGAGATGATCACATCTACCTCCCCATCCTCCACTGGCATCTCCTCGATCAGGCCCTGGCGAAACTCGACGTTCTCATAGCCACCGGCCTCGGCGTTGGACCGCGCCTGCGCCAGCATTTCGGGTGTCATGTCGACACCGATGACCTTGCCTTCCGAACCCACCGCCTGAGCGGCCAGGAAGGCGTCGAAGCCGGCACCTGACCCCAGGTCCAAGACAGTCTCACCCGGCTTGGGGTTCGCGTGGTGCAGGGGGGCCCCGCAGCCGAGTCCGAGATTGGCGTTGTCCGGCACCGCCTCGACCTCCTCGGCCGAATAGCCCATGCGCAGCGCGGCCGCCTGGTGAGCTTCGGCGCTCCTCGCTGGGACTTTGGACTCCAACTCGCCCGGGGTACAGCAAGAGGAGGGGCCACAGCAACTACTCCCCTCTACGACCCTGGCTGCGTAAGCCTTCCTCACTTCTTCGCGGATCTTGGTTTTGTCGTCCGTCTTCACAGCTTCACTCATCTTCAGTTCCTTTCGCTCGAGTGCCCCCGAGTCACCGGGCGCACGATTGTGCGGACTCTCCACAGCTCATCTCATCAGCGCTTCCACTACAGCAGTCATCAACGGCCTCGACCAGCGATTCCAACGCTCCAATAACCTCGGCCTGCCGCTCGCCGGGAATCCTCGCCAGCACCTCCTCGCTCCAGCGCAAGGAGCCTGCGAGGGCCTCCTCGGCCCAACCTCGGCCCTTGGGGGTCAGCGTGATAACCACGACCCTGCCATCCTCCGGTGCACGCTCCCGGCGCACGCACTTCTGATCGACCAGTGGCTCCACCAACCGGGTAGCGGTGCTCTGGACGACACCCAGGAGTGCCGCTACGTCTCCCATTCGAAGCGAGCCTCCACTCTTGTGCAGAGCCTGGAGTACCATCGCCTGTGAGACGGGAACACCGCAGCAGGCCATCTCCTGACGCTCCAGCAGCCGCAACTTTCGGACTAGAGAGGAGGTTAGATACGCCAGTCTCAGCGTCGGAGTATTTAGTTGCATATTACAAGTATATTGATACTCCGAGAGAAGTCAAGCGTTGAGGGCCCCGCTCAGCGGTGCTACCCTCGCTCAACCGAGCATGACAACGAAGCGACTGGGAATCACGACACCGCTCGGTGAGCGAGGTGCTTACCGGTAGCGTCTGACGCCACCTACTCAACTGTTGCAGTTCGATGTAGAACTAGAAGACCGTCCCGACTTCGTGGATCTGGTCGAGGCGCTCACGAATCAGTCCGGCCCAATGCCGTGCCATTGGCTTAATCTCGGCCCAGCCGTTCTTGCGGCTGCTGTGGATCCCTTCGAAGGCACCTCCCGCTGCACGGCGCTCGACAGCCCTGATCAGGATCTCGCCAGTGAGCGAATCATGGGCCTCGACGACCAGCGTCATCTCACCTACCGAGCTGAAATAGACCTCGCCGGAATCGTCCCGTTCGCCACGCTTCGGAACCAGGGCAACGAAGTCGAGAATTCGTACCTCCAGACTCATCACATCGGGACCTGGCTCCTCGGCGAAGGTGAAGTACTGTTTGTTCGCCAACTCTTCCAGAAAGATCCCCCCGACCGTCTCGGCCAGGCTCTGCTTGTCGGCATCGGATAGGGGGAATTCCTCGGTGCCAA
>JAUWSP010000481.1 GCA_030610025.1 Acidobacteriota bacterium
CGACCTCATCGTCATGGAGCTCGTCCAGGGAGAGACGGTGGCGGAGATCGACCCGAATCACCTCAGCTACCAGGGGAAGCTGGCGATCGCCGAGCAGATTGCTCGGGCCCTCATGGCAGCCCACTCCCTGAGCGTCGTGCACCGGGACCTGAAACCCCGGAACATCATGATCACATCGGACGGCGCAGCCAAGGTCCTCGACTTCGGCCTAGCCCGTATCGTAGCCGACGAGGCGCCGGATGACGGCGACCAGCGACAACACTCGTTCGATGGGAGGGCGGCCCTGGGGCGTCGGTCCGGCGACTCGTTCACCGAGTTCGGCGCCGTGGTGGGAACTCCCGGCTACATGAGTCCAGAGCAAGCCCGGGGACAGCCGGCTACCGCCGCCAGCGACATGTTCGCCTTTGGCCTGGTGCTGCACGGCCTCTTCACCGGGACGCCACCGTTCGGTGAACACCTGACTCCGACCGAGCTGAAGCAGAAGACCGCATGGGGGGACACGCTGCCGATGGAGGGGCTTCCGGCGCCCCTCGCCGCGCTCATCGAGGATTTAGAGTCGATATGGCCCCAAGATCGGCCCACCGCCCTGGCCGCCTGCGAGCGACTGCAAGCGATCCGCGATAGGCCGCGAACGGTTCGCCGGCGTCTCGCGGCCCTGGCCGTGGTGGCGAGTCTGGTGGTGGGAGCGGCGGCCGCCACCGTTGGACTGGTGGTGTCCAGGCATTCTCTGGCGGTGGCGCGGCTCGAGCAGAAACGTGCCGATCTCGAGGCCACCGCGGCGGAGCAGGTCTCCGAGTTCCTGGTGAGCCTCTTCGAAGTGTCCGACCCGATGGGGGACCAGCGTGTTGACGTCACTGCAGGGGAGCTTCTTGAGAACGGTGCCGCGCGGATCGAGGAGGAGCTGGAAGGACAACCCGAAATCCAGGCCAGATTGATTCACACCATTGGAAGGGTGTACGAGAGAATGGGCCTTTATCCGCAGGCCATCGAGCTCCTGGAGGAGGCGGTTAATCTTCGGGAGAAGCACCTTGGCGCCCATCATCTCGAGACGGCGTCGAGTCTCTTCAACCTCGGTGTGGCTTACGTCGCCCAGGGCCAATACGACGAGGGGGCGGAGCTGTACCGACGGGCACTAACGATCCGGGAAGAACACTTGGGGGAGGAGCACCCGGACGTAACCTCGGTGATCAACAACCTGGCGGGTGTCCACTTCTATCGGGGGGAGTTCGAAGAAGCAGCGATTCTGGTGGAAAGAATCGTCGCCATCGAAGAGAGGACGCTGGGGCCCGAGCATGTGGATCTTGCAGATACCCTGGGTAACATGGCCCTTCTCTACACCAGGCTCGGTCGCGAGGAAGAGGTGGAACCGCTCCACCGGCGGGCTCTGGCCATTCGGGAGAAGGCATTGGGGCCGAACCACCCGCGACTCGCCGTTTCGCTGGACAGTCTGGCCAATTTTCTCTATCCCCAGGAAAGATACGAGGAGGCCGAGGACCTCTATCGACGAGCCATTGCGATCCAGGAGGAGGCGCTGGGTCCCGAGCACCCCAGGCTCGCCAACACCCTGAGCAACCTCGGCGTCCTGTGCCGGAAGATGGATCGCCTCGACGAGTCGGAACAGTTCTACCGGCGGGCTCTGGCCATAAGAGAAAAGAGCCTGGACCCGGCGCATCCCCTTATCGCCGTCACCCTCTACAACCTGGCCGCTCTTTGCCACCTTCAGGGCCGGCTCACCGAAGCGGAGTCGTTCTACCGACGAGCCCTGGAGATCCGTGAGTCGGCGTTCCCGCCTGGTCACCCCATGCTTGTGGAGTTGCAGCTGGACCTGGCTCGGCTCCTACGGAACACCGGGCGGATCGAAGAGGCAGAGGATCTGGAGGCAAGAGTAGCCGCCGCCGAGGTGGTGTCTTCCTAGAGGCCCGGCACTGTTGCTTTCTGTTCCGACAGCGGAGAGTGCCGGCCGTCACCGCGGTATCCGCACCGTCACTGAGCAGGAGGTGTTTGCATCCGCGACGTATTTGCCGGTCCCTGCATGGCCCGAAACTCATCTGGTGATACCATCGGACTTGGAGGTTCACAGCCAGATGACGCAGAACATCCAGACGCAATGCAAACCGTCAATTTGCTCGCATTAAGAGGTAGTTCGGCTTTCCCATAGTATGAGCCCAGTTACCCATTTCCTCATTGGCTGGTCTGTTGGTTGTTTGGCTCCCCTGAACAACCGCGAGCGGGCTACTGTAGCAATCGCTGGCGTGGCCTCAGATCTCGACGGTCTAGGCGCAATTGCCGAGGTCGCAACCCGGAACTCAGACAAACCACTGCTTTGGTTTAGCGAATACCATCATGTACTTGGCCACAACATCGGCGCGGCGCTGGTGGTCATGGGCTTAGCTTTCCTCATCTCGCAACGCAGGTTCCTCACGGCAGCTTTGGCTGGCGTTTCGTTTCATCTCCACCTTCTCGGAGACATCATCGGTGGCCGTGGCCCCGAGGGTTATGACTGGCCCATTCCCTACCTCCTGCCCTTCTCCGATTCTTGGCAGTTAACTTGGAGCGGCCAGTGGGCGTTGAATGCTTGGCCCAACTTCTTGGTAACCAGTGTCGTTCTCTGGTTCACGATGTACTTCGCGTGGAAACGTGGAGTCTCCCCCGTTTGGATCGTGTCTCCCAAAGCCGATGCCGTCTTCGTGCAAACGCTCCGCGATCGGTTCGGAGATCCGCATGGGGGAACACGCTGCCGATAAAGGGGCTTCCGGCGCCCCTCGCCGAGCTCATCGAGGATTTGGAGTCGATATGGCCCCAAGATCGGCCCACCGCCCTGGCCGCCTGCGAGCGGCTGCAAGCGATCCGCGAAAGGCCACGAACGATTCGCCGGCGTCTCGCAGCCCTGGCCGTGGTGGCGAATCTGGTGGTGGGGGCGACGGCCGCCACCGTTGGACTGGTGGTGTCCAGGCGTTCTCTGGCGGTGGCCCGGCTCGAGCAGAACCGTGCCGATCTCGAGGCAACCGCGGCGGATCAGGTCTCCGAGTTCCTGGTTAGCCTCTTCGAAGTGTCCGACCCAATGGGGGACCAGCGTGGTGCCGTCACTGCAAGGGAGCTTCTTGAGAACGGTGCCGCGCGGATCGAAGAAGCAGAGGCTCTTGAGGCGAGAGTGACCGCCGACGAGGTGGCTTCTTCGGATGCGGGCTGACGAACCCGGGACGTGGCCTACAAGAAGCTGAAGCTCTGATCATGAAGATGAGGGAAACAGAAATTGACTGGC
>JAUWSP010000236.1 GCA_030610025.1 Acidobacteriota bacterium
AGATCGCCAGCACCAGCAGGATCAGACCGACTGCGAAGAGCGGTCCCCCTCCTTCGCCCACCTGGGCCCAGAAATCCCGCAGGTTGGAGAACATGGCGAGGATCGTCGAGACCGCCATGAAGAGCATCGGCACACCGGTGAACCAGGGACTCTTACCCCGCTGCACCAGGTAGAGGGTGACTACCAGCAGCGCCAATCCGGCCAGGAGTTGGTTGGTGGTGCCAAACAGGCGCCACAGGGCGAGACCGGCCGGCCGGCCACCGATCTTGTAGAAGGCGAAAAAAGCGATGACGACTACCGCCAGGATGGAGCTGACGAAACGGTTGTCGAGGATCTTCAAGTGCAGCGTCTCACCGATCTCCGAAATGTTGAAGCGCAGGAGACGGGTCGCAGAATCCAGGGTTGTCAGCGCGAAGGAGACGACGACCACGGCGATGAAGGCCGTAGCGAGGCGATGGTCGGCGACACCCAGCTTCTCGATGAACTGGGCCGCCCCGGTGATGAAGACCCCGACCTGCCGGCCTAGCGACTGCATGGACCCCCAGTCCCGATAGGTGTCGGCCCAGACTTCCGAAGGCTGGTAGCCATCGGTTCCCAGAATCCCCGCGGTGCAGGCCAGAACGGCCAGCAGCCCCAACAGCGACTCACCCACCATGCCGCCAAAGCCGATGAATCGGGCGTCGGTCTCCTTGTCGATCTGCTTGGCCGTCGTACCCGAGGCGACCAACGAGTGAAAACCGCTCGCCGCGCCACAGGCGATGATGATGAAGACGAACTGATAGAAACTGGGAGCCCCTTCAGGGTGGGGCCGAAACGCCGGCGCGGCAAACTCTGGACGCCACACGAAGACTCCGAGATAGCAGAGGACCAGCCCGAGATAGAGCAGCAGCGAATTGAGGAAGTCTCTGGCTTGAAGCAGGCTCCAGACGGGCAGCACCGAGGCCACGAAGGAGTAGATGAGGAGAATCACGATCCAGACGGTCTGATCGGGCCAGGTGGAACGATCCATCCAAAGCAGAGGAAAGCGCAGACCTCCCCACACCGCTGCCAGCATCAACACGAACCCGACCGCTGTGGTGGGTAGCAGGGGGAACTTCTTCTTGTAGAGCAGGAATCCCATGATCATGGCCAGAACGATCAGCACCCCCGATGGGAAGACCGCGGTCGGAAACGATGAAGGGTCGGCCATCGGTTGTTGCGGATCCCAGGCATCGCTGATCGAGAACATCACGGCGATGACGTAGACGAAGACCCCCATGGCCAGGGCGATGCCGAAGAAGATGATGAGGTGGAACAGGGTCTTGGCCCGCTTGCCGATGATGCCCTCGGTCACCTTGCCGACAGACATGCCCTTGGCACGCATGCTGACCACCAACGAACCGAAATCGTGCACGCAACCCACGAAGAGAGCCCCGAACAGCACCCAGAGCATGGCCGGAAGCCAGCCCCAGATGACCGCCACTGCCGGCCCGAGCATCGGGGAAAGTCCGGTGATGGAGGCCCAGTGATGGCCGAAGAGGACGAAGCGGTTCGTCGGCACATAGTCGACGTCGTCGCGCAATTCATGGGACGGGGTTACCGCGGCGGGATCGAGCTCGAAGAGGCGCCTGGCGAGGAATCTGGAGTAGAAGATGTAGCCGAAAAAGTAGCCCACAAAGCACAATGCCGTGACGAGTGCGCTCATCGCTGCTCCCCCCTCATCTCGGCCCTATCCTATTGGAGATATCCCAGAGCCCGAAGGCGATCGAGGACTTCTTCGTCGAGCTCCACCGCGTCCTCGCTGAGCAGACTGGAGCGCTGCTGCTCGCATTGCTTCAAATGCGCCTTCAAGCGCCGGCTCATCTCAGTGGTTCTGGGAGAGTCTTCAGCCAGGTTGTGCTTCTCGGCGGGGTCTTCAGCCAGATCGAAGAGGGCCGGTCTGGCCTTGCGCCACGGCAGGCGATCGATGAACTTGAGATCTCCTCGAACGACAGCGGCCGCCTCCACATCCTTCGAGTGAGGGCTGGCGAGGAACAGCCACCGAGGGGCTTCGAACTCGGCGGGATTCGACCAACTGGTGCGCAGATCCCTCCCCTCCAGGTCCTCTTCCGGGTCCAGCCCGGCGAGGCCCAGGATCGTGGGCTTCAGGTCCACGAGGCTGGCTGGAGATCTCACCCTCAGCCCAGCGACGCCTTCTCTCTGCGGCGGAACCAGGATCAAGGGCACTCGGGTCAGCTCGTTGAAAAAGGAGTTGCCGTGCTCGGCCTGGTTGTGCTCCCAGAAGCCCTCTCCGTGATCGGAAGTCACCAGCAGCCAGGTGGATTGAGTCAACCGGCGCTCGTCCAGGGCCTCGGCGATCCTGCCGATCAGCTCATCGGTGTAGCGAACCTCGCCGTCATAGGCGTTGATCATCTCCTGTCGACGGGCGCGCCCCGTCTTCGGACTCGAGGGTCCGAACATCGAGTCGTACGGCGGTGGCGGTGCGTAGGGCCGATGGGGATAGACCAGATGGAGATTGAGGAAGAACTTCTGAGCCCCGAGCTCGTCCAGGCTGGCCAGGAACTGATCCAGAACGAAGTCGGACTCGGTGACGGTCCAGCTATCGAAGCCTCCGTCCAGAAACAGGCTATGCCACTCATCGAAACCCTGGTCGAACCGCAGCTCCGGGTTGATGCCCGGGTGATCCACCAGGGCTACAGTGCGATAGCCGCCCTCCTGCAACCGCTCAGCCAGGGTCGGCAGCTGGCTCGGCAGGGGAATCCCGATGGCCTTCTTGAGAGGCAGCGGCGGGAACACGGCACGTGGGTATCGACCGGTGATGTGCGTGGCGATGGCCGGATTCGTCCAGGGAGCCACCGAGTAGAAGTTCTCGAAGAGGACGCCCGATTCCGCCAATCGATCCAGATTCGGCGAGGTATCGCGATCGTAGCCATAGCAGCCAAGATGGTCCGCCCGCAGGGTATCCACCATGACCAGAACGACGTTGTTTTGCTCGCCGCCGGCGCTAATGCCGCAGCCCACTACGGCCAGCAGCAACACCGTCGAACCGACCCATCCAGCTACCCTCGGTAGCCTGAGATTTCTGTCTCTTCTCCACCTCACAAGAGAGTGTCCCTCCAGATCCATCCATCGATTGTACGGAAGCCCTCTGTTTCCGGAAAGCCGTAGCCAAGATGCAGCCCGCTCACGGGCCGCTCAGACCCAAACACTCCTACCTCACCCAACAGATTGCTTGGCTGGGTTCCGCCTGATAGAAAGCCACCATGATCCAGCGCAACCGGCAGGCCAAATCGCCGATGCCGTTCGCGCCAAGGGGGGAGAGGTCGACTCATGAAACAAGCTCGAAGCTCGAAGTTCCGTCGGTCATTCAAAACTGCCATCGTTGCACTGTCTCTCCTGTCCGGGACGATCCTACTCGCTGAGGATGTGCCCCGATCAATACCCGAGGCCCCCCCGCGCAATGAGGGAGAGGGTCCGTTCTCACGCCTGATCCTGCGAGGTGGAACCCTGATCGACGGCACGGGCGCACCTGCGATCGGACCGGTCGACATCCTTGTCGAGGGCAACCGGATTGTCGACATCAAGAACGTCGGAGTGCCCGGCGTACCCATCGACGCGGAGAAGAGGCCTCAGGCGGGAGCCGAGGATCGGGAGCTGAACGTCGAAGGCATGTACATCCTGCCGGGCTTGATCGATATGCACGGCCACATCGGTGGGGTCGAGCAGGGGACTCCAGCCGAGTACGTTCTCAAGCTGTGGATGGGGCACGGCATCACCACGATCCGCGAACCCGGCAGTGGCAACGGACTCGACTGGGTCCTGGAGCACAAGGCCAGGAGCGCCCGCAATGAGATCACCGCCCCGCGGATTCATCCCTATCTGTTCTTCGGTGCGGGCCGCAAGGAGCCCTTCACGACACCGGACCAGGCCCGGGAGTGGGTCCGCGAGACAGCGGCCCGAGGAGCCGATGGCATCAAGTTCTTCGGCGCGCCGCCCGAGATCATGGAGGCGGCCCTGGACGAAGCCAAGAAACAGGGACTTCGCAGCGCCTGTCACCACGCACAGATGTCGGTGACCCGGGTGAACGTCCTGGACACGGCGCGCTGGGGTCTGACCAGCATGGAGCACTGGTACGGCCTGCCCGAAGCTCTGTTCATAGATCAGACCGTCCAGGACTACCCGCTCGACTACAACTACGCCAACGAGCTCGATCGCTTCGGTCAGGCCGGCCAACTCTGGAAGCAGGCGGCTCCACCGGGGAGCGAGCGCTGGTACGAAGTCATGGACGAGCTCATCGAGCTCGACTTCACGATCGATCCCACCTTCACGCCGTACGAAGCGAACCGCGACCTGATGCGGATCCGTGGCGACGAATGGCACGAGATGTACACCCTGCCCTCGTTGTGGAGGTTCTTCGCACCCAATCGAGAGAACCATGCCTCCTATTGGTACTACTGGACGACCGCTGACGAGATCACCTGGAAGGAGAATTTCCGTCTCTGGATGACCTTCGTCAACGATTTCAAGAATCGGGGTGGCAGGGTCACCACGGGCTCGGATTCCGGCTACATCTACAAGATCTACGGCTTCGGCTACATCCGCGAGCTGGAGCTGCTACAGGAGGCCGGCTTTCATCCCCTGGAGGTGATTCGTGCCGCCACCCTGAGCGGCGCGGAGGCCCTGGGCCAGGCCGATCAGATCGGCTCCGTGGAGGCGGGCAAGCTGGCCGACATGGTCATCGTCGATGCCAATCCACTGGAGAACCTCAAGGTGCTCTACGGTACCGGCGCCATCAAGCTGAACGAGGACAACGAAGTGGTCCGCGTCGGCGGTGTGCGCTACACGATCAAGGACGGCATCATCTTCGACGCCAGGCAGTTGCTGAGCGATGTGCGCGAGATCGTCCAACAGGCCAAGGAAAAAGAGGGCTTCGTCCTCACCCAACCGGGCCTCGACTAGCGCGGGAAGAGGGGGCCGCTCAAGCCGGTGGTGGCTGTCGGGGATCGGGATCGGCCAGGATCTTCTCCGATTGGGCCTTGCGGAAGGCCTTCAGGGCTTCACCGATTGCGGGATGCGTCGCCGCCAGGATCGCCGCCGAGAAGAGGGCCGCATTGACAGCTCCAGCCTTGCCCACGGCGAAGGTAGCCACCGGGATTCCAGCCGGCATCTGCACCGTGGAGAGCAGGGAGTCCAGACCCTGGAGCTTCGACTCCATGGGCACCCCGAGAACCGGCAAAACGGTCTGCGACGCCATGACGCCGGCCAGGTGGGCGGCACCACCGGCAGCACCGATGAAGACTTCCGTTCC
>JAUWSP010000149.1 GCA_030610025.1 Acidobacteriota bacterium
AAAAGACCGGAATGACCTCGATCCTCTGGCAGCCACTGACAAGTGCTCTCATGGTCACAGCCTTTGTGACGATGATGATGATGGCTGTCGAGTACATCAGCGTACTCACCCGGGGGGCGTTTCAGAGCGGACTCGCCCGCTCCCGCTGGACGCAGTACCTGGCGGCGATTGGACTCGGTGCCATTCCAGGCTGCCTGGGGCCTTTTGTCGTCGTTACCCTCTACGGTCACCGGATTCTGCCGCTTGGCGCCGTGGTAGGGGCGATGATCGCCACCAGCGGGGACGAGGCATTCGTCATGCTGGCCCTGTTCCCGTCGACGGCTCTCTGGCTGACCGCGGGCCTCGCACTCCTGGGCCTGATCGCGGCTCCCATCGTCGACCTCCTTTTTGGCGACCGCGAGAATGCAGAGCCGTGTCCTGGCTTGGTCGTCCACGAAGAAGACGCCTGCGAGTGCTTCCCGGGGATACGGCAGATCCTCTCCCAGTGGGCTCCCCCCAGCACCGCCCGGGTGATCCTGGCCGTAACGTGCCTTGTTTTCCTCGGCGCTCTCTCCACCGGGCTACTGGGACCTGGCGAGTGGAGCTGGATTCGCTGGACACTTCTGCTGGTCGGTCTCTTCGGGGCATTCGAAGTGTGCACCGTCCCCGACCATTTTCTGCAAGAGCACCTGTGGGAGCATGTCCTTGCACGCCACACACCGCGAATCTTTGGATGGACCTTCGGCGTCCTTTTGTCGGTGGCGATTCTCAGCCAGTACGTAGATCTTGACTTCTTCATCCAGGAAAATCGCTGGATAGTTCTTTCTCTGGCGGCGATGGTAGGGATCATTCCGGAGTCCGGACCCCACCTGGTCTTCGTGACTCTCTTCAGTGAGGGGACTCTGCCGATCAGCATTCTTATCGCCAGCTCGATCGTTCAGGACGGCCACGGGATGCTGCCGCTTCTGGCCGAATCCAGAAGGGACTTCCTCCTCGTCAAGGGGATCAACCTATTGATCGGTCTCGGCGTCGGCTCCCTCCTTCTGGCGCTCGGCTTCTAGGGAGTGCCAATGACCGCACGCGAGGGCGGCCGCCGAATTCGCCAGATCCGAGTGCAGCTTCGCTCTTTGCAGCTATCGGCACATCGGATAGGAACCTTCAGATTTCCATAGTGAGCGATGATGGGGGAACGGACCTGCTCGAGACGGCAGTCCGAAGATTCGGAGTTCCTTTCTCTACCTGCGGGATCTACGCGTACTGAGGGAGCGTGGAGTGGCCCGCGCGGAGAAACCTCCTAATGGGTGATTCGTATGAAGAAGGAGGAGAACAGGCCAGGGCCTGAGAGACGGGCCTTGGACGGGTATTCAAGCAACTCCTACCTGGAAAGAAGGTCGTCATGCTCTTCCTCCCGGCTCCCGCCTCGGCCATCTTGGCCGCCTCTCTTCTCTCCCTCTGCATTCACGCTCTCCTCCCCTCCCCGCTCCAGGGCCAGGAGATCATCGAGGCGGCCAAAGCCGGACGGATCGACCGAGTAGGGGAGCTGATCTCGGCCGTCCCCGACAACATCCTGACCGTGGACGAGACTGGCTACACCGCCCTCCGATGGGCGGCGATTCGCGGGCATCGGGAGGTGGCTCACCTCCTGGTCGAGGCCGGCTCAGATCCCAACAGCGTCGGTGCCGACGGGGGTACATCCCTGCATGGCGCGGCTCATCATGACGACGCGGAGATGATGGCGGCCCTCCTGGCCGCTGGAGGTGACATCAAGACCCAGAACCGCTGGGGACGGACCCCACTGCATGTGGCGGCGCGCAGGGGATGCCTGGAGGTTGCACGGCTTCTCCTCGCCGCGGGGGCCGACCCCGAGGTCACCACCGCCGAGGGCTGGTCCACCCTGAACGTTGCGTACCGAGGCGGGCACCCGGAACTGGTGAATCTTCTCCTCGACGCAGGTGCCGATACAGAACTGGCTGATAGCGAGGGGCGACGGCCCGGCGACGTGAAGCTCGAGCGTCCAACACCGATCACTCTCTCACGGCGAGTGCTGGATCAGTACGTGGGCCACTACGACCTGGGGAGTGGCTTCGGCTTCGACATCTGGCGGGTGGGCGACCGGCTTCGACTCATGGAATTCGCCCCTGACGACATGATTCCTGTTGCGGTGGACAGCTTCATTTGCGCTCAGGAACCGTGGACCGTCGAGTTTCGTCGCGATGACGAGGGGAGCGTCTCCCGGATGGATGTGAGCTTCCTTCGGAGGACAGTGTCAGCCCAGAAGATCGTCGATACCTCCGCCGGATATACCTACGTGGGATCCGAAGCCTGCTTGTCTTGCCATGCCAGCGGCCCGGCGAACGGACCCGCTGGTCATTGGATTGCCAGCCGGCACTCTCGCGCTTTCCACACCCTCACCACGGATCAGGCCAGGGCTCTGGCAGCCTCGCGAGAGGACTACAAGGACATCACCGGCCCGGCCGGTGAGAAGCGCTGCCGGATGTGCCATCTGACAGCGGCCCAGAATCCAGACGCCGTATTCCATGAGGACTACGACCAACAACAGGGTGTCGGCTGCGAAGCCTGCCACGGCCCAGGCTCAGCCTATGTGGAGCCGCAAATCATGCAGGACCGAGAGGCCTTCCTGGCCAATGGGGGCCGGATCCCTGATGCGCTCACCTGTAGGACCTGCCATCGGGACGAAGCCTTCGATTTCATGGCTCGACTCGAGCGGATCCGGCACTGGTGAGGTGTGCTTGTCGGTTCCGCGCCACCCCTCACCGCAAGCGTCACCTCTCATCTCTACGGAGGGGTGTCCACCGCCCAAACCCGAGGTATAGTGGTTCGTAATCAGCCATCCACCCGGAGGAATCTGATGCGAGACAACCACCGGAAGAAGAAGGGAAAAGGAACCGAACCAGGAGTCACTCGTCGGCGCTTCCTGACCGGCGCTGGCATTGGGGCCGTAGGGTTGGCAGCCGGCGCGCCGACCGCGGAAGGGGCCACCACGACCGACTCCACTCCCATCATCGAGGCTGGCGAGACCGTGCCGGTCACTCTACGAATCAATGGGATTCGACATCGACTGCTGGTGGAGCCTCGTTGGTCACTCGCCTACGTCCTCAGAGAGCGGTTGGCCATGACCGGCACCAAGCTCGGTTGTGATCGGGGAGAGTGCGGAGCCTGCACGGTTCTTGTCGGCGACGTGACCCGATACTCCTGCATGACCCTGGCTCTAGAGGTCGAAGACAGAGAGATCACGACCCTGGAGGGGCTGCTCGAAGGCGAAGAGCTCGGCGCTGTTCAACGCGCCTTCAAGGAGAAGGACGCCTTTCAGTGCGGCTACTGCACTCCGGGGCAGGTAGTGGCCGTCGAAGGGCTGTTGCGCTCCAACCCCGACCCGTCCCTCGAGGAGATCCGCACCGGTGTGAGCGGCAATCTCTGCCGATGTGGGACCTATCCCAATATCTTCAAGGCCGCTCGCCTGGCCGCTGATCTGAAGCGAGCCAAGGGAGTCAGGTCATGAACGAGGCCAACTACTATTCACGCGACCCGGTTCCCGAAACTCCGGAGCCGAAGCAAGGACAAGACCACTGGGTCGAGACCCGGGTCGTGGGCCAGCCCCTGCCCCGCGTCGACGCCTACCAGCGCTTGAGCGGCGCCGCCGTCTATCCATCGGATGTCAACCTCCCGGACATGTTGTACGGCGCTGTGCTGCGTTGCCCACACGCACACGCCAGAGTCCAGAGCCTCGACGCAACCGCTGCCGAGAAGATGCCTGGCGTACGGGCGGTTCTGACGGCGGCGAGCCCCGGTGCCGACATACCCTGGCAGCCCGAGAGCGAAGGTCCGGCCTCGGTACTGTTCGACTCGGTATGCAGGTTCGAGGGCGAAGCCGTGGCAGCCGTGGCAGCGGCGACCCCCTACCAGGCGCACGATGCCCTGCGCGCCATCGAGGTCGTCTATGACGTGCAGCCGGCCGTCTCGAATCCGCTGACGGCTCTCGAGCCGGGAGCCCCCAAGGTCCATCCGGAAGGCAATAGCGTCGGAGAGCCATCGACCTATGAGCGAGGAGACGTAAACACGGGATTCGACGCGGCCGACGTGGTCGTTGAAGAGACCTTCGAGGTTCCCTTCCTGCTTCATACCCCGCTGGAGACTCACGGCTGTGTAGCTCGCTGGGAAGGAGACAAGCTGACCATCTGGGAGTCGACTCAGGGCGTCTACAACGTTCAGAGCCAGACTGCCAGAGCCCTCGATCTGCCACTCAGTCATGTGAGAGTGATCGGGCACTACGTAGGGGGTGGATTCGGATCCAAGTTGGCCATTGGCAAGTACACCCTGATCGCCGCTCTATTGGCCAAGAAGTCGGCCCGGCCTGTGAAGGTCTTCTTGAGCCGCGAAGAGACTTTCCTCTGCGTCGGCAACAGGCCCGGAGGAACCATGCGACTCAAGGCCGGAGCGAGGCGAGATGGCACCCTGACAGCCCTCGACTTCGAGGCGCTGGGCTCCGGAGGAGCCTACTCACCCTACGGCACCGGCCTGTTCGACTGGCAGATTCGCGACCTCTATCACTGCCCGAACGTAAGGACCAAGGGGCAGAGCGCCTACATTCATGCCGGTGAAGAGAGTCCCATGCGGGCTCCTGGCCACCCACAGGGTTCCTGGGCCCTCGAGCAGATTCTCGATGGTCTGGCCGAGAAGCTCGGGATGGACCCGCTGGAGCTACGCCTCAAGAACCTCACCACGGTGAGCCAGGCTCGGGGAGACATCCCCTATACATCAACGGGATTCAAGGAGTGTCTGGAGGACGGCGCCAAGGCCTTCGGTTGGGCGGCCGCTCGAGCCCGACCACCCGCAAAGGGTGCCATCGTCCGCGGTGTGGGCCTGGGAGGCTGCACATGGGTGGCCGGCGCAGGTGGGCCGCCCTCGACGGCTATCGTGAAGTACTTCGCCGACGGCAGCGTCAACCTGAACCTGGGCGCCAGCGATATCGGCACCGGTACCAAGACGGTCATGGCGATGGGCGTGGCCGAAGAGTTGGGCGTACCTCTGGAGCGTATCCAGATCGAACATGCCGACACCGGAACCACGGAATTCGCCACCGCCAGCGGCGGCAGCAAGACGGTTCCCACCGAGTCGCCTGCAGTGCGCGCCGCGGCCCTGGACTGCAAGGAGCAACTCCTGGCCATGGCGGCTGACGACCTGGAGACTGCGATCGGCGAATTGAAGCTCGAAGAGGGCGAGGTCTTCTCGACGCACGATCCCTCCAAGCGTCTTGCAGTCGGGGAGATCAGCCAGTTTCAGCGGCGACGTACGGTCATTGGAGTCGGCTACCGGGGTCCAAACCCCGAAGGCAAGGCGGTCTGCCCGTTCGCCGCTCAATTCTGTGAAGTCGAGGTCAACAAGCTGACGGGAGAAGTCAGGGTCCTCCGTTTCCTGGGGGCCCATGACAGCGGCAGGGTGATGAGCCGCCTGACCTACGACAACCAGGTCTATGGCGGCATTGTCATGGGCATCGGCTTCGGGTTGACGGAGCGTCGTGTGCTGGATGAAAAGCAGACCGGAAAGATGGTCAACAAGAATTGGCACGACTACAAGATCCCAACCGCCCTGGATGTACCTGCTGACATGGTGTCGTTGCCCATCGAGATCCAGGATCTGGAGTGCAACACCACCGGCGCCAAGGGGCTGGGAGAGCCGGTGACCATCCCGACGGCCGCAGCCATAGCCAATGCGGTCTACCACGCCACCGGCGTCCGAGTGACCGAGGCGCCGATCAACCCCACCAGACTCCTGGAACTTCTGGCGGCCCAAGACGAGAGGAGGGCCTGACCCATGCTGCCGAACTTCTCCTACATTCGTGTGCACTCCAAGCAGGAGGCTCTCGACAATCTCGCCGGCGAGGGAGCCCATGTTCACGCCGGTGGGACCGACATCCTGGGCTGTGCCCGAGACGAGGTCTTCGAAGTTGAAAAGCTCGTCAGCATCAGCCGTCTGGACGAGCTCAAGGGAATCACCAGATCCGGTGACGGGGGTCTCCGGATCGGCGCTCTCACCACCATCTCGGAGATTGCACAGAGCCCGCTGGTTCGAGACAGCTATCCGGGCCTGGCCCAGGCAGCAGGCGATGTCGCCAGCCCCCAGCTCCGGAACCAGGGCACCCTCGGCGGCAATCTCTGCCAGCGACCCCGTTGCTGGTACTTTCGCGGTGACTTCCATTGCGCCAAGAAAGGTGGTGACCTGTGTTACGCCGTGGAAGGTGAGAACCGTTACCACGCCATCTTTGGCGGCGATCCCTGCTACATCGTCCACCCCTCCGACACGGCACCGATGCTGGTTGCGCTCGGGGCGGAAGTGCGAATCTCAGGAGCCGCGGGTGACCGCACCCTCCCCCTGCAGGACTTCTTCGTGCTGCCAGACCAGGACCTCATCAGCGAGAATGTCCTCGATCCAGGCGAGCTCGTCACCGAGGTCTTGCTGCCGAGATCAGCCGGCATCCAGAGCTCCTATCGCAAGATCCGCGAGCGGGGGGCCTGGGACTTCGCCCTCGTCAGTGTCGCTCTCGCCGTTCGAATGAACGGTTCCACCGTCGCCGAGGCGAGTGTCGTCCTGGGAGGTGTGGCCCCTGTTCCCTGGCGGTCGGAGGCCGCAGAGAGGGCCCTCATCGGAAAGGAGCT
>JAUWSP010000158.1 GCA_030610025.1 Acidobacteriota bacterium
GGGGTATGGAGTCTCCGCCTGTGCCACCTGCGACGGCTTCTTCTTCAAAGACCAGGAAATCGTCGTTGTAGGGGGTGGTGACAGCGCTATGGAAGAGGCCGTATTCCTGACCAAATTCGCCAGCAAAGTCACGGTGATTCATCGCCGCGACGAGCTACGAGCGTCTCAAATCATGCAGGCTCGAGCCCGGGCCAATGACAAGATCCACTGGCTATGGAACAAACAGGTGGTCGAGATACTGGGCAGCCGAGAGGACAAGGTCCACGGCGTGAGGGTGAAAGACACGCTAACCGGCGAGGAGTCCGACTATCCCTGTGATGGGGTCTTCATCGCCATCGGTCACAGGCCCAACACCGAGCTCTTCCAAGAGGGTCTGGAGCTGGATGAAGTCGGCTATATTCGGGTCAAGGAGCCCTCGACCCGCACCAACATCGAGGGTGTCTTTGCTTGTGGCGATGCCACGGACCCCACCTATCGGCAAGCCATCAGTGCTGCTGGGTCCGGGTGCAGGGCTGCCATCGATGCCGAACGTTGGCTCGAAACCGCTGCGGTAGAAGCCTGACCCTAGGGCGCCGACTCCACGGTCGGGCCGCCTACCACGAGCTTCACCAGATCTCCTTTTGCCAACTTGGAGCTGGGCTGCAAATCGTTGAGAAGGGCGATCTTCTCGAGCGAAAGGCTCGAACCGCGGCGCCGATAGAGCTCACTGAGAGTGGTTTCCGAATCGACTTGGACAAGCCTGACTCGCGCCGGTTGCACATTCAGTACTCGGGGGTCGGTCTCCCTGGCGAAGGTCTGCATGGAGGCTTCGACTGTAGGGGCATGACCGCTCCAGCGGCTGCGGGGCGCATACCCGACGATCCTGTAGACCTTGCCCCCATGCTGCACGAAGAGTGCACGCCCGGCGAGAGCCTCGGAGCTGCCGCTCGTAGCAACCTCGAACCGGGCCCATGCGGCCTGCAAGCCGTTGATTCGGCCCGTCCCTGGGCGTTCGGCGCGAACACTCTCAGTCCGCACGAACTCCTCGACCGCTCGTAAGGCACTCTCCCCTTCGGCTAGACCCAGCACGATGGCTGCATCCTGGTTCGGACTCACTCCGGCGACGAGGTCCTTGGCGTTATGGGTCTTCCAACCGTCAGGGAACTCGATTCGAAAAGCCAGATCGGGATGCAGGAAGAGGGCCCCTTCGAAATAGCCCTCTCGAGGATCCTGGCCGAAGACCATCCCGTCGAGCCGTTGGAGGTATCCCCGTCGATCGACAGTCAGGTTCGGCGGCAACGGCTCGATCTCCGCCAGACGCCCCTCGATCAGGCGAGTCCGATTCTCCGGCTGCGGATGCGTGGAGGCCCAGCCTGGCATCGCACCTGCCCCACTCGCCCGACTCACCCGATTCAACATATCGAACACCTCCGGCGCCTGGTAGGGGTCGTATCCGGCTCCTACCATGTACCGAAGGCCCAGTTTGTCTGCCTGACGCTCATCGTCCCGAGAGAATTTCAGAGCCGCCAGCCCGAGGCCGGCCTGGGCCACATCACTCCAGGCTGCCACAGCCGGCTCCAGGATCATGCCCACCGCCAAGCCCATGCCCATGAGCTGCTGCTTGCTCATCTGGTTGGCCGAATGCCGTGCGGTGACGTGGCCGATCTCATGCCCCAGCACGGTAGCGAGCTCGGCCTCCGAGTTGAGGTGGCTCAGAATCCCCCGAGTCACGTAGATATACCCACCCGGGGCCGCGAAGGCATTGACGATCTCGTCATCCAGGACCCGAAAAGTCCACTGCAACTCGGGCCGCTCGGATTTCGCCGCCAACCGCGATCCCAGGTCCTGGACGTAGTCCTGCAGGCCGGAATCCTCGTAAACCTGCCCGGTCTTCAGAATCTGCTCATCCTGCTGCCGACCCATCTGCGACTCCTGCTCCTGAGAGACCAGCATCAACTGCCGCCCACCGGTCGCCGGGTTGGTTGCACAGCCACCAGCGGCGAGCAGAGCCAGGAGCATTCCCACATGGATCGTTCGCATCATCGGGTATCGATTCCTGGTCGTCATAGATCGAGTCCTTTGCGTCCGTTGCCCACCCTCTCAGGATAGTCTATCGCTCGCCGCGAATCGGCATCGAAGTCGACACCGACGCACGCCTGCGCGATGCAACCCGAGGTCCACAACCCAGCAACCAAGGCCGGTGATCTGCGTCGGCGCTTTGCCCGGCTCACTTTCATCAACATCATCTCCAACATCACCGTTCCCCTCGCCTCCCTGGTCGATACGGCCCTGCTCGGACATCTCGAGAGCATTCGATTCCTGGCAGGAGTCGCCCTGGCCTCGGTGATCTTCGAGTACGTCTACTGGTCCTTCGGGTTCCTGCGAATGGGAACGACCGGCACTACGGCCCAGGCCTTCGGACGCGGTGATCACGGCGAGGTCTTCCGAACCCTCTATCGTTCCCTGGTTCTGGCCTGGTTGTTGGCAGCGGCCATTCTCATTCTTCAGGTCCCCCTGAGGGAGCTTGGCTTCCTTCTTCTTGGAGGAGCGCCCGATGTCGAGGCAGCCGGGCGGGCCTACTTCGAGGCTCGCATCTGGGCAGCACCCGCAACACTCTCCAACTTCGTCTTTCTCGGTTGGTTTCTCGGGCGCGAGGAGAGCGGCGCCGCTCTGATCATGACAGCGGTAGCCAATCTGGCCAATGTCGCTCTCGACTATGTCTTCATCGTTCAGATGGATCTGGCGGCTTTCGGCGCCGGTCTGGGCACCACGATCAGTCAATTCCTGATGCTGCTGACGGCTGTACTCCTCTTTCGATCTCGCCAGGGCAAGATCCCCTGGGAGTGGGCGGCAGTCTGGCAAGGGCAGGCCCTCAAGAAGCTATTCCGGCTGAATCGTGACATTCTCTTGCGTACCGTCGCCCTAGTCAGTGCATTCGCCCTGTTCACCAACTTCAGCTCTCTTCTGGGCACCGTCATTCTGGCAGCCAATGCAGTGCTCCTCCGGTGGGTCATGCTGGCTGCCTACCTCATCGACGGAGCCGCTTTCGCCACGGAGAGCCTGGCTGGAATCCTCTTCGGTACTGGCGACCGGATCGCTTTGAAACGCCTGCAGAAGCTTGCACTAAGGTCTGGGTTCGCTTTCGCGCTGCCGTTTTGCGCCCTGGCTCTGATTCGGCCTACGGCACCCATCCGCCTGCTGACTTCTCACCCGCAGACCATCGAGACTGCGCTTTTGTACCTGCCGTGGCTGGCTCCGGTCCTGCTCTTCGGCTCACTGGCCTACATCTACGACGGTCTGTTTCTCGGCTTGACAGCCGGACGGGCACTCAGAAACGCCATGCTTCTGAGCACCCTCGGCGTCTTTCTACCGCTTGCCGCTCTCGCACTCCACCTCGAGAGCAACCACATTCTGTGGGCCTCATTGGCTGCCTTCATGCTGGCTCGGACCCTGACTCTCTGGAAAGCGTCCGGGGCCTTCTACGCTCCATCGAGGCGGGCGGCCGATCTCTCATGATCGAGCCGAACCACCTTCCCAACATCGGGGGGCATCTCAACGCCCAGATCGAGCGCGGATGAACCGGTAGGCGGGTACCGCCAGCAACAGCATCGAGACACTCGCGATCGCAACGAGCCAGGAGCCCGGCAACAGCGGCAAATCGAAGGTGCTGCAGATAGCCCTCGCAATGCCTGTGACTCCGAGCAGCATGGCCACCCAGACTACGAAAGCGGTGGCCAGATTGGCCAAGGTGCCGTTGACCGCATCTCCCATCAGGCGCCGGTCATTCACCGCCAGAAACAGGAATATCGAGACCAGAGGCAACAAGAGACCATTCAGGGCCTGGGCGAGAATGATGGCCGGCACAGGCCTGATGCCGCTGAGACCGAATCCGAGACCGACCGCCAGGACGCCGAGCCAGACTCCTCGATACCGCCAAGATGTCGGGCTCCAACTCTCATCCTCCCCGCCCTCCTGCAACAGGCTTCGAGCCGTCACTGCTGCGGCCAGAGGCGCGGTTATGGCCGATGAGAGGCCAGCTCCGAGAAGGCCGATCGAAAAGAACTTCGCGGCCCAACCTCCTAGACGTTCTGCCAGGACATGCGACAGCGCGACAAACGAAAAGTTCCCGTCGACAGCCGTACCGGTCACCAGCACCGCCATCGAGATGATTCCTCCCAGACCAACCGCGATGGCGAGACCGATGCGCACATCCCGAAGATCTTGCCCGACCGCGAGGCCCGAGCCCAGAAAGATGTTGTAGGGCACAACGGTCGTGCCAACCAGACCCAGAACGAGCAGGCCTGAACCTCGCGGCATCGATGGCACGAGACTGGCGCGAAGCACTGCCCCGACAGGTGGGCGCTGAAGTAGGGCCGTGAGCAGGAAGGCCACGCCCATCACCGCAACAACCAGGCTCAGGGACCGGGCCACGGTCTGAGGAGGGCTGCGCCACAACAGCACCCCGGCAACTCCTCCACTCAGCAAGGTCAGGCTTCGAGCGGACCACCCTGTCGCCATCACCGCACCGGACACCCCACCCAGGATGTTCCCGGCTTCATAGGCCGCACAGCCCAGGACGATCGCACCCATGACCAGCAGTAGAACGGCTCCTTTCCGAGCTCCACTTCGATACTGCTCACGAAGCGCCTGACCGAGATTGTGTCCGGAAACCACGGTAAGTCTGGCGCTCGCCTCCTGAAGAACCAGGCAGGCACCAGTCGAGAACACCAGCGCCCAGAGCAAGGCCAACCCATACGAGGCTCCGGCAGATGCGGCCGTGGTCACGGTCCCCGGACCGATGAATGCCGCTGCGATCACCGACCACAGAAGGATGGAGGCCAGGCGCTTCATTCGGCGTCCTCGATTTCCACCTTCCCCCAGCCTCCACCGCCAGGGGTCTCGAGCAGGAGCCGGTCTCCCGGCTCGATCTCACACCCATCGATGCCGCTCAAGCTCTGTTCCTCGCCGGAGGACCGCATCACCACTTGCCTGCCGAGCGCACCTGGACGACCCCCAGCGGCGCCGTAGGGAGCCTCCACCCGGTGCTGGCTCAGAACAGATAGGGACACCGGCTCCAGAAAGAGGAACTGCCTGACCACACCATCGCCTCCAGGGTGCCGCCCCGCTCCCCCCGACCCTTCGCGAACGGAGAACCTTTCCAGCCGCACCGGGTAGCGATGCTCGAGGACTTCCGGGTCGGTGATCGCGGTATTCGTCATGTGACTGTGCACAGCACTCTCACCATCGAAATCGGCACCGGCTCCGCAGCCTCCACAGACGGTCTCGTAGTATCCGAAATGATCATTGCCGAAGAGGACGTTGTTCATGGTTCCCTGACTGCAAGCCGCAAGCCCAAGGGCCTTGATAAGGGCATCCACCAGACGCTGACTGGTCTCCACATTTCCACCCACCACCGCAGGAGCGAGTCTCGCGTCCTCTGGGAAGGGTGGGTTCAAGATCCCTTCCGGGATCTCCAGCCGGACTGTTCTGAGAAGACCTTCATTGAGCGGCAGAGGGCGATCCAGCAGCAGTCGAAAGGCGTAGAGCACCACGCTTCGGACCACGGCCGGAGTGGCGTTCAGATTTCCGGGATGTACCGGCGCTGAACCCGCGAAGTCCACCACCCCACTTCCATCCTTCAGATCGAGAGAGACGACCAATGGAGAGCCGTCGTCGAGCAGCTCAGTGGCTCGAAACCGTCCATCTCCAAGGCCTCTCAAGGCCTCACGCACCCGATTCTCCGATTGTTGTTTCAGGGCATTCATGTAGTGCAGGACCGTGGTCTCTCCATGCTGCTGCGCCAATGTGCGAAGTGCCACGATGCCACGTTGATTCGCCGCCACCGCGGCCGCCAGGTCGGCAAGGTTCTCCTCTACGGCTCTCGAGGGATAAGGGCCGCTGCTGAGTCGCTGCCTCATCTCAGCCCACCTGGGTTTCCCCGACCGGATCAAATGCTGCGGCTCGAGAACAACACCCTCCTCCGCCAGGCTACCGGCTCCCGGAGGCATCGACCCCGGTCGGCTACCGCCAATCTCCGCATGATGAGCGCGGCTCGCAACATAGCCCAGCAGGGGCCTTTTGCCTTCGACATCACCGGCCGCGCCGCCGAAGACCGGAGAGATGACCGTGATATCGGGGAGGTGTGAGCCCCCGTACCCAGGGTGATTGGTGACCACGACATCTCCAGGCCCCAGGGGTAGAACATCCTTGACGGTCCGTACACAGAGTCCGAGAGCTCCGAGGTGAACGGGAATGTGGGGCGCATTGACGACCAACTCGCCTTCAGGGTCCAGCAGGGCGCAGGAAAAATCCAGGCGCTCCTTTACATTGACAGACAGAGCGGTGCGCCGCAGTGCTTCGCCCATCTGCCAGGCAATCGCCGAGAAACGGTGGACAAAGAGCTCCAGCTCGACGGCTTCGGCTCGCGAGCCGTAGGTCTGCTCACTCATTCAACGTCCTTCCCGTCGACGTCCCGCGTCAGAACCAGGCAGCCCTGATCGTCCACCGTCCCCTGCCAGCCGCTGTTGACCAC
>JAUWSP010000247.1 GCA_030610025.1 Acidobacteriota bacterium
CTCCAGGCCAGGGACGGTCTCTCGACCATCAACGGCTCCAACCTGCTCACCGGCATGGGGGCGCTCGCTCTCTATGACGCCGAGCGGTGGCTCAAGCAGGCGGAGATCGCGGCCGCCATGTCCCTCGAGGCGCTCCGCGCCAACATGAAACCCTACGACCCTCGACTGCACGAGTTGCGGGGTTTCCAGGGGGCAGTGACGTCGGCTGCCAATCTGCGCCGGGTCATGGAGGGCTCGGACCTGCTGACCGGTAAGGAGAAGGTCAAGGTGCAGGATGCCTACAGCATGCGCTCGACCCCGCAGGTGATCGGTGCGGCCCGCGATCAGATGCGGTGGACACGACAGCAGATCGAGATCGAGATCAACGGTATCGGAGACAATCCGGTCTTCCTACCCGAGGATCAGGTCGTGCTCACCGGAGCCAATTTCCAGGGGACTCCGGTGAGTCTGCCGATCGACACCCTGGGCGCCGCCATCACCATGATCTGTGTGCTCTCCGAGCGCCGCATGAATCGACTGACCAACCCGGCCTTGAGCGCCGGTCTGCCGCCCTTCCTGACCAAGGGGGCGGGCATGTTCTCCGGCTTGATGCTCAGCCAATACACCGCCGACATGCAGATCGTCGAGCAGAAAACCCTCTCCGCTCCCGCCTACATTCAGTCGATACCGGCCGCTGCGGATCAGGAAGACTTCGTGTCGATGGGCATGAACTCGGCGCTGAAAACGAGACAGATCCTGGACACAGCCTGCGGAGTTCTCGGAATCGAGCTGATCGCCGCGGCCCAGGCCCTCGATTTGCGGGAATTCACTCCTGGACACGGAACCCAGGCCGCCCATGCCGCGATCCGACGTCATGTCGACTACCTGGATGAGGATCGCCCGCTCTATCGCGACCACAACGCCATGATGGCTGCAGTCCGCGATCTCGACGTGCTCGAGGCCGTGGAGGCCGAGGTGGGTGAGCTCGCGACCTACTGACTGTTGGATCGAGACGGGTAGATCAGAGGGGATTCGCTCGATAAACTGACAGGCGGGAGAGGTGGGAGGGTGGAACCTTTTCGATTTCCATGTCTCTCAATCCAAGGTGGTGTGCGAGAGGTGTGTTGACACGCCGCTGACCTTTTGCCTCGACAGCAAAGGAGGACTTGACCGATGCCCGTTCTCTCACGACGGCGATTCTTGAAGATATCCAGCGGTGCGGTCGGGTTGACGGCGGCGGGTGGATTCGCCGGGCCGAACTTATCAGAGCTCATGGCGGCTCCGGTTCCAGGCGACGAGATCCGGACCGTACCCACGTTCTGCGACATCTGCTTCTGGAAGTGCGGTGCTATCGCCTACACCAAGAACGGCCAGCTCTGGAAGGTAGAAGGCAACCCCGAGGATCCGCTGAGTCGGGGCCGTCTCTGTCCCCGCGGTACCGGGGGGGTTGGTGCCCATTACGATCCCCAGCGCCTGACGGCACCACTCCTGCGGCGTGAGAAACGAGGACAGGAGGAGTGGGTGGAGGTGACCTGGGACGAGGCCCTGGGCTTTATCGCGGAGAAGATGCAGGTCATCAAGAAGACCCATGGCCCCGAGGCCATGGCCCTGTTCAGCCACGGCATCGGCGGCACCTTTTTCAAGCAGGCCTTCAAGGCCTACGGCACTCCCAATATTGCCGCCCCCTCCTACGCCCAGTGCCGCGGCCCCCGCGACGTCGGGTTCAACCTCACGTTTGGTGAAGGGGTCAGCACCCCGGAGCGCACCGATATCCGCAACGCCCAGTGTCTGACCCTCATCGGCTCCCACCTGGGCGAGAACATGCACAACACACAGGTCCAGGAGTTCGCCGAGGCGATCGAGAAGGGTGCCTCCATCATCGTGGTGGATCCACGCTTTTCCATCGCAGCCAGCAAAGCGAAGTACTACCTGCCCATCAAGCCGGGAACCGATATGGCCTTGCTGCTGGCCTGGATGAACGTCCTGGTGAACGAGGAGCTCTACGACAAGCCCTATGTCGAGGAGTATGGCTTCGGCTTCGAGGCCTTCCAGGCAGAGATCGCCCCCTACACCCCCGAGTGGGCTTATCCGAAGACCGGAATCACGCCGCGGATGATCCGGGACACGGCCCGCGAGATGGCCAGGTACAAGCCGGCGAGCCTGGTGCATCCGGGTCGCCACGTGACCTGGTACGGCGACGATGCCCAGCGCAGTCGCGCCATCGCCCTGCTCAATGCCCTTCTGGGCAGTTGGGGGCGCAAAGGCGGTTTCTGGTCCCCGGTGAGCATGGACGTCCCCGGATACCCGCATCCTCCCTACCCGGACTCGGAGCGTGGCAAGGCCGACAATCCAGGCCACAAGTACCCGTTCGCCGACGGGGCCCTGACCACGGGCATCCGTGAGGCGACGCTGACCGGCGAGCCCTACCCCATCAAGGGCTGGTTCGTCTACGCCACCAACCTCATGCAGGCTTTGCCCAACCGCGAGGAGACGATCCGCGCCATCCAGGGCCTCGACCTGATGGTGGTGGTGGATGTGATCCCCAGCGAGATCGCCGGCTGGGCCGATGTCGTGCTGCCCGAGTCGATCTACCTCGAGCGCCATGACGACCTCAACGTGGAGTGGTTTCGCGATCCTTTCATCGCCTTGAGGCAGCCCGTGGTGGAGTCTCCCGCCGACCAGAAGCCCAACTGGTGGATGGCCCGCGAGCTGGCCAAGAAGCTGGGTCTCGGAGCCTACTTTCCGTGGAACGACATCCACGAGTATCTCGACCAGCGGCTGCAGGCGGGCGGATACAGCCTGGCCGACCTCGAGCAGCACGGAATCATCCGGGGGGACAAGCAGCCCGTCTTCTTCGACGAGGGCCTGGTGCCGGAGTTCTACACGCCTTCGGGCAAGATCGAGTTCTTTTCCCTACAGCTGCAAGAGGCCGGCTTCGATCCGGTCCCCAAGTTCAATCCGCCCGCAGAACCGCCGCCTGGCCATTTTCGGCTGCTCTATGGCAGGGCGCCGATGCACTCCTTCAGTCGAACACAGACCAACCCGCTGCTTGCAGAGATGATGGAGGAGAACGAAGTCTGGCTGAACGCCGACATCGCTCGCCGACTCGGCTTCGAGAGCGGCCAATACGTGAGATTGAAGAATCAGGATGGGGTGGTAAGCAATCCGATTCGTGTCAAAGCGACGCAACGGATCCGCGGTGACTGCGTCTACATGGTGCACGGTTTCGGTCACACGGCGCGGGGCCTGGGCAAGGCGTACCTTAAGGGCGCCAGCGACGCGCAGCTCATCACCCGCTACGAAACCGACCCGCTGATGGGCGGCAGTGGTATGAACGTCAATTTCGTCAGCCTGGAATTGGAGGCTTGAGACCATGGCGCGCTTCGGGATGGTAATCGACACCACAAAATGCGTCGCGTGCATGGACTGCGTGGTCGCCTGCAAGACCGAGAATGAAGTCCCTGAAGGCCTCTGTCGTGACTGGATCGTGCAGGAAGTCAAGGGGGCGTTCCCGGAGCTTCAAATGGAGATTCGCAGTGAGCGCTGCAATCACTGTGACAACCCACCGTGTGTCGACTGCTGCCCGACCGGGGCCAGTCATGTCGAGCCGCTCGGATTGACCGTACAGGTCACGGGAGACGTTTGCATCGGCTGCAAGGCTTGCCTGGCCTCCTGCCCCTACGATGCTCGCTATATCCACCCGGAAGGCTATGCCGACAAATGCACATTCTGCATGCACCGGGTGGTCGAGGGGTTGGAACCGGCCTGCGTCGCGGTCTGCCCGACGCGCTGCATGTACTTCGGCGACCTCGACGATCCCAACAGCCAGGTCAGTCGACTGATCCGCTCCCGCAAGGGCCATACGCTGCTGCCCGAAGCGGGCACGAAACCACGTATCCACTTTCTAACCTGAGGCGATCGAGGTCCCGTCATGCATGAGCTCACCTCTACCCGGGCCAATCATCTGATCGACCCCAGTCTGCACGTCTGGGAATGGCAAATCCCGGTCTATCTCTTCCTCGGTGGCCTGGTAGCCGGAATGATGGTGATCTCCGGCTATTTCCTTCTTTCCGGCCGCCAAAAGCGTACACGCTGCGCCTGTTTCATGCTGCCGAGCCTGAGCCTGATCCTCCTCAGCCTCGGGATGTTCGCCCTCTTTCTGGACCTGGAGCACAAGCTGTACTTCTGGCGCCTCTACACCACCTTCGAGATCCTCTCCCCGATGTCGTGGGGATCCTGGATCCTGATGCTGGTCTACCCCGCGATTCTGGCCAATCTCCTGTTGCGGTTGCCGGCGCCGCTCCAGGTTGCCTTTCCCCGGCTCCAGGAGCTCTCGGATCAGCTGGTGGGGCACCCCATGTTCGTGAAATGGGTAGGGGCTGTGAACATGGTCCTGGGCGGCCTGCTGGGGGTCTACACAGGAATTCTCATCAGCACCCTGGCTGCTAGACCGCTGTGGAACAGCGCGCTCCTGGGCCCCATTTTCCTGCTTTCCGGCATGTCGGCGGCAGCCGCGTTCGTCCACATGATTGCTCGAGAGGCCGAGGAGAGAGAGTTGTTGGCCAAGGCCGACAACGGCTTTCTGATGACCGAGCTGATCTTCATCGCCCTCTTCGTGGGCGGCATGGCCACCTCCACCCAGGTCCACCAGCAGGCCGCCGGGCTCTTGCTCGGCGGACCCTACACGGCGGTGTTCTGGGTCTTTGTCGTCGGCCTGGGAATCGTCTTTCCCCTGGTCATCCAGCTGCTGGCGGTCAACCACAAGATCCAACACACACCCGTGGCGCCCATCCTCGTCATGCTGGGAGGCCTTCTTCTACGCTTTGTCATCGTCTCCGCCGGTCAAATGAGTCACTGGACCGGCAATTGAGTCGCGGAGATCTTCAATTATGACTGTCGTCACCAACCTCGCTCCATCCGAGTCCCGTCAGCAAGCTGCCGCTCCGGCCATCGAAAGCCGCCGCGGGTCACCTTTCATGAATCCCTACCTCGCGGGCATCGGCCTCGGACTGGTGCTGCTGTCCGCCTTCTTCATCATGGGCAGGGGCCTGGGGGCGTCAGGAGCCTTCTCTTCGGCGACCGCAGTGGTCGTGGAGAAGGTCGCCCCCGAGCATGCCCGCGCCAACGACTTCTACCTC
>JAUWSP010000434.1 GCA_030610025.1 Acidobacteriota bacterium
CGGCGGTGAGGGCTACATCCGATTGGGTCTTGAACAGCTCGGCCTCTACCTCGAGCCCCGCGACCGTCGCCTCCAAGACCGTTCTCTCCGCAGGGTCTACCGCTTCACCCATGCCCTCGAGCTCCTTTTTCTTTTCAATCAGCTCGAGAATGACTCCCGTAGTCATCTCGGCCAGGGCATCGAAGAAGCCCTGCCGTTTCTCGAGGTCGAGTCGTACCTCGTCGAGCTTGGCCCGATCGAGCTCGATGATTCTCTCGTGCCGTAGAAGCCGTTCGGCATCCAACATGAAGTCGACCTCCTCGATGGGTCGATCGGCCCCGGGCTGACCCTGTTCGGAGTGGGTTGGACGCTCCTCCGCCTGCGCGAAGACCGGACTCGTCGACGACGCGAAACCCAGGACCATCAGGAAGAAAGGTGTTTTGGAGAGCAAGTTTCGAAAACTCATCATGTCTACCTCCGGCCGAGTACAGGCGGGCGATCTTCTCGCATCGATCTGTCGCGCACAACCCGAACTATGGCCATCCTACTCGCTTCATGGCGAGGGATGACCTACACACTGCACGATCTGACGGGCAATCCCAAAGGCGCTGGGCTCTGTCCTGACTACTTGCTGATAACCGGGGTGGGGCAACGGGAGCCGAACGAAGTCGGAGAGTCAGGGGGGGATCTATTCGGCCTGAAGGGCGCTCGCCGGATCGACCCGCGCCGCACGCCATGCTGGCAGAGCGCAGGTGACCAGGGTCACCATCGCGAAGGAGAGGCACACAGCGATCAGGGTTGCCGGGTCGGCCGACTCGACCTGGAAGAGAAGGCGCTGAACGGCACGGCTGGCCCAGAACGAGCCCACCAGCCCCAACAGCAGGCCGATCACGACCATGATCATGGCGCGAGAGAGAACAAACCTCACGACCTGTCGAGCGTTGGCTCCCAGCGCCATTCGCACCCCGATTTCGTGATGCCGCTCGCTGACGTAGTAGCTGAGCACGCCGTAGAGCCCGACCAGAGCCAACAGCAGTGCGATGAACGAAAACACACCTAGCGCCAGCGTGACGATCCGGGAGTCGGCGATCGCATCATCGATGATCGACTGCATCGAAGCCGGCTCCGCCAACGGGATATTGGGGTCTTTGCGACGCAAGATCTCTCGAATGGGAGGTATCAGCTCGTTGGGTGGCCCAGCAGTGCGCACGGCAAGCCTCATCCGTTCCATTGGAAACTGCGGGTAGGACATGTACATGGCGTGCCTGGTGTCGCTCCGCACCGAGTCGGTCTTGACATTGCCCGCGATGCCGATGACACGATGAGTGATCGGCTGACGGACATCCACGACAACCTCCTGCCCTATCGGGTCCTCGTCGGGAAACAACTCTTTGACCAGCGATTCGCTGAGGATCATCACTCGTTCACTGTCTGGACCATCGGTCGTAGCAATATCCCTTCCTGCCAGCAACGGGATCCCCAGGGTCTGCAGATAGCCGGGCAGCGCCGGGCGAAAGTCAGCCGACAACGTATCTGTGCGTGATTCGGGTGGCTCGCCTACCGGGTGCAGATAGGTGTCTCCCCCAGGGTTGCGAATCGGCAGCCGATTGACGAGGCCAACACCAACCACACCAGGTAGAGCCTCCACCTCTTCGACCACAGACATGAAGAAAGCGATCCTCTGGGCCGCTTCAGGATAGCTGTCCTTTGGCAGCGACAGCTCCGCCGTCAGCAGATTGGCTGGCTCGAAGCCGAGATCGACCTTCGTCTGGTTCACGAGGCTTCGCATCAAGAGCCCTGCACCGATCAGCAGCACGACGGAGGCCGCCACCTGCAGAATCACTATCGCGTCGCGCAAACGAGTAGTTTTGCGGTCGGATGTCGTGCGCTGGCCACCGGCGCTCAGTTGTTGGGACAGCTCGACGGAAGAGGAACGGAGTGCCGGTATCGAGCCGAAAATGATGCCGGTGACAATGGACAGGCCCAGGGTGAAAAGGAGGACCGAAGCGTCGATGGGAGGTCTGCCGATCCCCAACTGCCCCATGGGAAGAAGCCGCGTCAGCAGGCCCTGAAACAAGTGCGCGAGACCCTGCCCCAGCACGCCGGCCACGATAGCCATCAGCATGCTCTCGGTCAGGAGCAGACGTACCAGACGCCACCGCGAGGCCCCCATGGCCGAGCGTACGGCGATCTCGGAGATTCGGCCTTGCCCCCGTGCCAGAAGAAGGCTGGAGGCATTTCCGCAGGCCAACAACAGGACCAGGACGGCGGCCCCCATCAGCAACAGAAGGCTCCGGCGCACATTCTCCACCAGGGTGTCGTGAAGACCGGTCACAAGAAGGGCTTTCCCTTCGTTGCTGTCAGGAAACTGTGTCTCCAAACGCTTAGAGATGGCATCGACCTCCGACTGGGCCTGCTGCAGGGTAACGCCCGGGTTCAATCGGCCAACCAGGACAAAGTTGTGGAATCTCCGAGCAGTGGCTGCAGGTCCGTCACGATAGGTAAGCCGCCAGATGTCCGACTCGCGCCAGAAGTGAAAGCCTGCTGGCATGACTCCGACGACGGTGTAAGGGGCACCATCCATATTGAGGGCGCTTCCTATGGCATCCGGTGAGCCACCGAAACGGCTTTGCCAATAGGCGTGGCTGATCAGTAGGACAGCATCGTTGCCTTCCGCCGCTTCTTCGGCGATAAACAGCCGACCGGTGGCCGGAGTAACCCCGAGCGTATGGAACAAGTCCCAGGTAACGAGTGTGCCCTCGACCCGATCTGGATCTCCCCCGCCCAGAATGGTGACCCGGAAGGTGGAACTGGTCAGTGCAGCGAGCGATTGGAACGACTGGCTCTGCTCTTTGTAGTCGTAGTAGTCGTACCCGGAGACCGATGGATTCACGGCGCCGTCGAAGGTCGCCCTGCCCATCACCAACCGATCGGAGTCCTCGAAGCGGAGCTTGCTCAGAAGCGCAGCGTCGACCGTGCTGAACATCGCTGTAGTCGCGCCGATACCGATCGCCAGGGTCAGAATTACGATCGCGGTGAATCCGGGCCGCCGGACGAGATTACGAAGACCGACCTGGATGTCCGAACCAAGGTCCATCAAGACCGAGGATCGGGATGAGTGCCGAGGCTGGGTGGTGCTCATGTCGAGGCTCCCTTGTTTCTCTTGTGTGCAGGGATCAGCGGCCATCGTTTCACCAAAACGAGCAAGATGCGGGCCAAGGTAGCCGAGGCCCCCAACAAAGGGCTGCTGGCTCTTTCCGGCTCGAATTCGTCCCAAGTTCGAACACTGGTGAGACGCTTCCGAACAGCTTTCCGGGCCAGCGCATAGAATCGACCAGCACTCGGGGGAAGGCCAGCGAGGGACGGGAAGACCCAATGATTGAGAAGAAACCCACGACTTCGTCCCTCGGACGCATCGTCAAGATCGGAAGCCTAATGGGGAGGGTGGGCACCTCCGTGGCCACCGAGCGAGCCATCGACTTTGCTTTCTCAGGGCCGACCAAGCAGCTGCGCCGGACTGAG
>JAUWSP010000268.1 GCA_030610025.1 Acidobacteriota bacterium
CCCAGTCAAACCACCAAGCGTCTGGAAGATCTCCAGCAGGCTCATATCGCGGTTGCCGAGGATGTACTTCTCCCCGACTCTTCCCTTTTCGGCGGCGCGAACGTGACCCAGCGCCACATCGCGTACGTCTACCAGATTCAGACCGGTGTCCACATAGGCCGGCGTCTTCCGATTGAGGAAGTCGACGATCATCTGGCCCGTCGCGGTCGGTTTGAGGTCGCCTTCGCCGACCGGGGTCGAAGGGTTCACGACCACGATCGGGAGCCCCTTCTCGATCCACTCGTCAGCCACGCGCTCGGCCAGATATTTGCTTCTCTTGTAGTGCCCGACCATGTCCTCGAGAGTTACCGGTGTCTCCTCGTCGGCCGGCGACCCGTCAGGGTTGAGACCGAGGGCTCCGACCGAGCTGGTGTAGACAACGCGCTTTGCCCCGGACTCCGCCGCAGCCTGCAACAGGTTGCGAGTCCCTTCGACGTTGGACTCGTAGAGCTCTTCAGGGTTCTTGGCGTACAAGCGATAGTCGGCGGCGCAATGGAACACCATCTCGCACCCCTCGAGCCCCGAGCGAAAGGAGCCCCCATCTCGCAGGTCTCCCGTAACCACTTCCACGTCCAGACCGTCGAGATTCCTGAGCAGACTCTCGGCTCGGGTCAGGCAGCGCACTTCTGCTCCAGCCTCGAGTAGAGACCGGAGCAGGTGCCCGCCGATGAAGCCGGTGGCACCGGTGAGAAAGACCTTCATTGGATTTCCTCGAGAAGCTGCTTGGGTCGAATCGGGCTCTCTCAGACCACGTTCCTCACCAGTCTCCGGAAAGCAAGGAACCCGTCTCAGAGGTTGATTGTCAGCCCATGAAATTCCAGGCCATCAGGCGCGCCATGTCGCCTGGATTGCGAGGCAGCTCCTTGACCACCGACGCTTCGAAGCCGGAGTGCATCAGACAGTTCTGGCACAAGGCATCCTCGCGCGACTCCCAGTACTCCCAGTCGGTGAGGTTCCAGAACTCCTCCCAGGACCAGGTGAACTTCTTGCCGATCAGATAGCAGGGGCCCTTCCAGCCGTTGGGCGTGAAGGTCACCGTGCTCCAGGGTGAGCACTTGTAGTCGCGCAGCCCGGCAGCGAACTCCAGGAACATCGGGGTCGATGTCAGTCGGTACTTCTTGGAGATCTCCAGCACCCGCTGGAACTTCTCGTAGATGTCCTGCCGAGTCATGAAGATGTCCTTCTCCACAGACTCATACTGATAGCCGGGTGAGATGAGCATGCCGTCGATGTCGAGGCTGGCCATGTACTCGCAGAGCTCTTCGACCTCGGCGATCTTGGTCTCCTTGAAGATCGTCGAGTTGGTGATGACGTGATAGCCGAGGCGCTTGGCCTCCTTGATCATCTCGACCGCCTTGTCGAACACCCCTTCGCGAGCACAGACGTAGTCGTGCGTCTCTCTCATGCCATCCAGGTGGACGTTGATCGTCAGCCGCTTGTGGGGTTCAATGTGACCGAACACGGTCTTGTCCATCAGCAGGGCGTTCGTACAGAGGTAGATGTGACGATTGCGCTCGATGATGCCGTCGACGAGCTCCTTGAGCTCTGGGTAGACCGTCGGCTCGCCACCGCAGAGCGAAACACCCGGAGCACCGCACTCGTCCACAGCCTGCAGGCAGAGCTCGACCGGCAATCGATCCTTGAGCTTGCCGGTGTGTCGCTCGACCGCACAGCCGACGCAAGCCAGGTTGCAGGTGTAGAGCGGCTCCAGCATGAGGACAAACGGGTAGCGCCGATTGCCTTGCATGGCATTCTTCACGGAGTGCTTGATGTTGTCGGTGGTGATGTGCAGAGGAAATCGCATCGTCTCGTACTCCGATATTCGACCAGCTCGCCGTCGACTACACAGCGCGGAGACCGACCGACGTCGACCCTGCGCCACCATTGGCACCCATCATCTTGCGATAGGTCTCCAAAGCGAGCAGTGAAAAATAGGTTGCATACAGATGATAGTCCAAGTAGAAAACTTCCGGAAATCCGGTGCCTGTCCACCATTCGTCCTTCCAGCTACCGTCGGCCTTCTGCTGGGCCAACAGGTACTCGACTCCCGTCGTCAGATTGTCGCTGTCCCGGTCGCCGGTAGACAAGAGCGCCAAGACCGCCCAGGAGGTCTGCGCGGCCGTGCTCGGCCCGATCCCCTTCTTGCTGGCATCGGCGTAGGAGTCGGGTAGCTCACCCCAACCTCCATCTGGGTTCTGGCAGCTCCTGAACCACTCGGCAGCGCTCTGGGCCCAGGGCTGCGACAGGTCTTCGCCAGCGGCCTTCAGGCCCGACAGCGCCAGCCAGGTACCGTAGATGTAGTTGCAGCCCCAGCGACCGTACCAGGTTCCATCGGGCTTCCGTAGACGGCGAATGAAGTCGACGGCCCGCCGTACGACGTTGGAAGAGAGGTCGTATCCGTTGGCCGACAACGCCTCGAGGGCGCGAGCGGTGATGTCCGTAGTGCTCGGATCGATCATGGCGTTGTGATCGGCAAACGGCACGTAGGTCAGGAACTCCTTGCTGCAATCCTTGTCGAAGGATGCCCAGCCACCATCGCGGTTCTGCATGCTGACGAGCCAGGAGATCGCCCGTTTCGAGGCCGCCGAAAAGCGCTCTTCCAGATCCCCGGACAGGGGCTGCAACTTGGCGACCGCGGAGAGGATCTGGGCGGTGTCGTCGCAGTCTGGATAGAACTCGTTGGCATACTCGAAGTACCAGCCACCCGGGGAAGCGTCGGGGTTCCTGATCTTCCAGTCCCCGACTTGCCTCACCTCTTTGGTGAGCAACCACTCGACTCCCTGTTCGAGCCTCGTCCTGCCTTCGTCGTCTTCACTCTCACCGAGGGCGTTGAGCGATAGAGCCGTATCCCAGATTGGAGACTTGCAGGGCTGCAGGCGCAGCGTGTCGCCCTGCTCGATCTCCAGCTTCTCCAACTCCGCGACCTGTCCCTGAATGATCGGATGGTCTGCCGCGTACCCCTGACAGCGCAGCGCCAGGATGGTGTTGACGATGGGCGGAAAGATCGCCCCCAGGCCATCGCTCTTCTCGAGTCTTTGAAGAGTCCACTCCTCGGCTCGCTTCAGGGCTCTGCCTCGCAGCGGCATCAGATGCCAACGTTCCATTCGTTTGTGGATGCGATCCAGGGTCTGGAAGAACACCGACCAGCCGTGGTGCAGGAGCGAGGCCCGGCTGAACTGTGGCACGGCTCGTCTTGTATTCTCGACCAGCAGCTCGTCGATCGCCGCGTGCTCCGGTACCGGACAGCTCGGCTTGTGAGCCCAGATGATGCTCAGAGGCACCACAATGGCCCGCGACCAGGAGGACATGTCGTAGATGTTGATCGGGAACCACAGCGGCAGCAGAATCAACTCGGGCGGCACGCCCGGACTCTTGTCCCATTCGTACTGCCCGAAGATGGCCAGATAGAGCTTGGTGAAGGAGTTGCAGGCGTGCAGACCACCCTTGCGGCAAATGACTTCCCGCGCCCTGACCATGTGCGGGGCTTCAGGGTCGTCACCGACCAACTTCAGTACGAAGTAGGCCTTGACCGAGGTGCTCACATCGGCGCCACCGCCCGGATAGCCACCCCAGCCTCCCTCGGGAAGCTGCTTGGCCCGCAGGTAGTTGGCCGCCTTGCGCACTCTCTCTTCGTCGGTCCGACCCAGGAAGTGCAACGTCAGGATGTACTCGCTCTCGAGAATGCTGTCGCCCTCGAGCTCGGCGCACCAATGACCGTCGGCCTCCTGCAAGCTCAGCAGCTGCTGCCGGGCCCGGCGGATCGAATCCTGAATCTGAGCCCACCGGTCCTCGGCTTCGGGCGCTACCTGCGGGACAGCGCTCCTGGAGTCCAGAATCTCCTGCGATGACATCTGATCCATGGTTCCTCGGAACTCCCCATCACAACAATCAAGCGGATACCATCAACCACGGACGCAGCTAAAGCATCCCTTTGCCGGGCTGCTTCGAGCCAGTCCCTGGGTGTAGTTCCGAAAATAGCGCGCCTCGTTCCAATCCTTCGAAGCGCAGTGAGTTTCTATCATGGCCGCGCGACGTTGCGCTACCCTCGGACGATACTCTGAGGATACGATCAGGCCTTGAAAAGGGATTGTGTTCCAGCTCTCGACTCCGGTCGAGAAGCCCACGAGCAAGCATCTGTAGGAGGTGAGACCTTGAAGACCCTGGCCCCATTGCTGGCATTGACGCTGCTTCTTTCCTCCGTATCGCCTGTACCGGCTCAGGATCTGGACCTCATGGCCCGAGGAGACGCTGCCTATCTGCAGCGGGCCGAGGGCCACTCCGGGGCGGTTGCTCAGGCCGAGCCAGTCGGCGAAGCAATCGCCGCCTACGAAGAGCTGCTGACCCAGGACCCGGAGAACCTCGAAGCACGCTGGAAACTCCTGAGAAGCCTCTACTACCAGGGTGAGCACGTGCTGCAGGACGATGACGAGAGACTTGCCCTCTACGAGACGGCCAGGGAGATCGCCGATATGGGACGAGAGCAGCTCGCGCTAGCCGCGGGCCTGGGTGACGATCCCGACTCCATGAAGACCGACAAGCTGGCCGCAGCCTTGGCCGACACGACCGACTCGGCGCAGATCTACTTCTGGTCGGCGGTCCATTGGGGCCTTTGGGGTCAATACCGCGGCAAAATGGCTGCGGCCAGGGAGGGCGTCGCCAAGAAGATCCGCAACTTCAGCCAAGTCGTCATTGAGATCGACGAAGAGATGGAGGAGGCCGGTGGCCATCGGGTACTCGGACGGCTCCATTCCGAAGCTCCCAAGCTCCC
>JAUWSP010000005.1 GCA_030610025.1 Acidobacteriota bacterium
ATCTTGCGGCGACCCAGGGTACCGAGATTCGATCCCCCGCCGACGCCGTGGTGGTATTCGCCGGCCGTTACCCGAGCCGCCAGAGCGTATCCTGGTGGCGGTATGGCAACCTTGTGGCGCTGGCTCACGGAGAACGTTTCATTACCCTCTTCGGGCACTGTGACGAGATCCTGGTGAAGAGTGGGCAACAGGTGGGCCAGGGAGAGGTCATCGCCACCGTCGGAAACAGTGGCTGGAGTACGAGTCCGCACCTGCACTACGAGGTGCGCAGGAAGAACGACGAAGACGGCCGATTCATGCCGGTGGATCCAAGGATCTACATCCTGGACCACCGATGGCGGAACGAAGAGCAGATGCTGATTCGAGCCCGACAGGCTCCCGACCTCTCCAACTTCGAGCCTTTGCCGCGTCTTATCGCCAGGTAATCGACCAGGAGTTCCATTCGATCTCGGAGCGCAAAGCGATGTCCAAGCAAATCCTGAGCAGCAAGACCCCGACCATGATCATTCCCTTCGGAACGGAGATCCAGTCCGATGCTCACGGGCAGCTCAATATCCGTACACCAGGGAATCTGGTGATCGAGACCTCGGGTCACTACGGGGTCCTGGAGTCGCTGAATGGCTCGATTCGCATCGAACCCCAGGCCGATGTGGAAGCCGTTCAGGTGCGCTGCGCGGAGGCCTGCTACGTCCAGGGAAGTCTCACGGCCTGGAAGGTGTCAGCGCACTCCCTTCAGCTCGAAAGTCAGGCCAAGGCCAGCATCGTGCTACAGGACACCGAGGAGCTATCCATTGGAAAGGGTGCCCAGCTGGTTGGGAATTTTCCGAATGAAAAGGAGCTCTTTGTCCTGTTTTCCCGTTTCGCCGATCAGTTGAAAGCGCTACCCCTGTTCGCCAAACGGGGCTCCGAGACGGCAGAGCTGCCCGAAGGGGACGAGGCCGAGGCCCTCTCCCCACCGAAGGCTCTCGAGTCCGAGGAGATCCTGATCGCGCCCGAGAGGGCCTCGGAGTTGGATACGGAGCTCCCAGACCCGCTTTTTTTTGGCCTGATACTCCTCGAGCGGGAGTTCGCTCGCTCGGCCTACGGCCCGACCTCCCAGCGGGTGATCGAAGAGCTCATCAAGCTGCTCCAGGAAAGGGATCTGGAAGCGCTCGGCCTGACCTACCGAACCCTATGCGGTCGGATCGTCGAGCCGGGCGGGGACGTGCGGCGGGCCTTCGACCTGATGGAAACCTACTTCAGCGCGACCTCGGTATGAGCCCGCTCGAACGAGCGCAGAAAGTGGCGTTCTGGATCGCCGTGTTCTGCGCCGCCCTGGGATTCGTGACGAGCGCTGGCTGCGGTCCGATCCCTGAGCTGCCGGGTGGGTTGGCCCTGTGGCTGCACCCGGTGCTCCTGGCGATGGGCATCGTGGCCGGCTTCGCTTCCGCCGCCCGGAACGACGAGATCGACCGGAAGCGCTGGCAGGTCGTCGAAGATCCAATGCTGACGAGTGATGAGCGCGACTATGCCCATGGCTATGCCGAGCGGGAGAGACGATGGGCCTCCACCGCGTTCCTGTCGGCCCCTCTGATGCTGGGCTACTGGATGGCCTACCAGCTAGAGGGTGAAGGACGCCGCCTCGAAGCGCAGTTGCTGCCACTGACCGCGGTGGTTGGATCGGTTATCGGCTATGTGGTGGCCAGGCTGCGGGCGCCTGGCCGGGAAACCTGATTCACAGGCTCACAGCGAGGTGGCTCGCATCACCTCTTCGTAGGTGGTGACACCCTCGGCCAATTTGCGCAACGCCGATTGACGCAGCGTTCTCATTCCGTGGGTCACGGCCTCCCGCTTGATCTTCGAGGCGTCGGCACCCTCGAGGATGAGCTGCTTGACCAGGTCGTTGATAGCCAGGACCTCGAAGATCCCCGTCCGCCCGAAGTAGCCGGTGCCGCGGCATTCGAAGCAGCCGCTGCCGCTTTTGACCTTGACTCGCTTGCCGGGCGGGACCGAGAGCATCAGAGTCTTGATCTGGTCGGGTTCGAGGTAATGATCTTCCGCGCAGTGCGGACAGACGGTGCGCACCAACCGCTGAGCCATGGCGCCGGCTAGCGTCGAGGTGACCAGATAGCGCTCCAGCCCGAGATCGACCAGGCGGGTAATCGAGGACGCCGCATCGTTGGTGTGCAGCGTGGAGAACACCAGGTGGCCGGTCAGGGCCGCTTGAATGGAGTACTGGGCCGTCTAGGGATCCCGGATCTCGCCGACCATGATGATGTCGGGATCCTGCCGCAGGATGTGACGCAGGGCCGAAGCAAAGGTCACCCCCGCCTTGAGGTTGACCGCCGTCTGGTTGAAGTCGGGAGAGACCATCTCGATGGGGTCTTCGATGGTCGTGATGTTGAGCTCCTGACACGAGATTTCTGTGATCGCCGAGTATAGGGTCGTCGTTTTTCCCGAGCCCGTCGGGCCGGTGACGAGAATGATGCCGTGGGGCCGGGTGATGAAGTCATTGAACAGCTCGAGCTCATCTGGATAGAAGCCGAGCGACGGTAGGTCCTGGATCAGAACTTCTGGATCAAAGATCCGCAGCACGAGCTTCTCGCCGAAGGCCACCGGCAGGGTCGAAACCCTCAGCTCGATCTCCTTGCCCCCGCGCTGGGTCTTGACCCTCCCATCCTGCGGGCGTCGTTTCTCGGCGATGTCGAGCCGGGACATGGTCTTGATGCGGCTTACGACCGCCTTGTGCACGATCTTCGGAACGGTCTGAATGTCATGCAGCACCCCATCGATGCGAAATCGGATGAGACAAGCCTCGCGTTTGGGCTCGATGTGGATGTCGCTCGCCCTGGTGTCGTAGGCGTGCTGCAGCATGAACTCGACAGCGTTGACGATGTGCTGGTCGCTGGACTCGATCTCGGCCTCGTCCTTCATTCGCACGAGGGCCTCGAGGTTGCCGAGGTCGATGCCCTGGGAGAGGTCCCTCTCGGCCCTCTTGACCGAGTGTCGCAGGCCGTAGAACTCGTTGATGCCCTTCAGAATGTCGGGTTCGGAAGCGACCAGGAGGTCGATATCCCGTTCGACGATTCGCCGGAACGAGTCGATGCTCTCGATGTCGTAGGGGTTGGCGCAGGCGACTTGCAGCCGCCCATCATGCATTCCGAGGGGCAGCATTCGATGGCGCTTGGCGAAGGGCCGGGACATCCGGCTCTCGATGAGGTCCGCATCGAGGTCGAGAGGGTCGATACGCACGAATTCGAGATCGGCGTCGGTCGCGACCGCCTTGGCGATTTCGATGTCCCCAAGGACGCCGGATGGATCGCCGGCACTGGGGAATTGCAGGCGCTGGACGATCTCATAGCCCAGGGCGTGCTGTTCATACGCGCGGTAGCCATTCTCTTCGGCCCGCGCCTGCTTGGACTCCTTGATGACCTGTGACACCTGGTCGGTGTTCAGGAGGCCCTGGCGTTCGAGGATCTCCGCAAGCTGTTTCGGGCTGAGACTCATGGGTGTGGCCGTGCACTTCGACTCGAGCGTATCTGCTCTCGAAGCTCGAGCGAGTTTAGCAGCAGCCATTGGCCGAGGCTGTGCCGGGCTCCACCCTGTCGCAGAGCCGAGGTTACAATCGCTGTCGGGATTAAGGTTCGAGCCATGTCGGTGACATTGATTTCCTTGCTGCTGGTTCTGGGCTGCTCGATCGGCTTCGCGGGCGCGGATCTGCTCCGCAAGGCTCTTGCGCACAGAATCCACCCCGTACCGCTTCTCTTTGTTCTGGCAGCTGGCATGGTCCCGGCCTTCGTCGGCTGGTGGATCTGGTCGGGCGCGGCGCTCCCCTTGGCTGGCTATTGGGTTCCAGGGCTGGGCTCCGTGATACTCAACGTGATCGCCAATCTGATTTTCATGGAGGCGGTACGGATCTCTCCCCTGAGCGTCACGATTCCGATGCTGTCCCTGACGCCGGTCTTTACGTCGATGCTGGCCATTCCGCTTTTGGGCGAGCGTCCCGGGCAACTCGAGTGGCTCGGAATCGTGGCTGTGGTTCTAGGAGCCTTCTGGCTCAATGTGGATCGCGGAGGAGTCGGTTCAGGTGTGCCAATCTGGAGACGACTGGGCAAGGAGCGCGGCAGCCTGCTGATGGTGCTGGTCGCGGCTCTATGGTCGCTGGCCCTGCCTTTGGACAAGCTGGCGGTGAGCAGCGCGAGCGTCCCCGCTCATGGGACGATTCTCAACGCGGGAGTGGCGCTTGTCCTGGTGGTAGTGGTCCTGCTGCGCCCCGTAGAAGGTCGCTTCGGAGAGATTCGGCGCTGGCCGGGCCTGTTGATTGCGTTGGTGGCGGTGAGCGTGCTCGCTCTCGGCCTTCAGCTGGTGGCGATCACCCAGGTCTGGGTGGGTCTGGTGGAGACTCTCAAACGAGCCGTCGGCTCTTTGCTAGCGCTGCTTTCGGGATGGCTCTTCTTTAGCGAAGAGATCGATGTTCAGCAGGTGTTGGCCGTCCTCTTGATGGGGAGTGGGGTAGCTCTCGTGCTGCTCTGATTTCCGGCCAGCAGCGCGACATTGAGGATCTGGATGTCAGGAGCTTGGCCAGGCGCGTTGGAGACGCTTGGTGGCCTCCCAGTGGGCCTCCATCTCGGCTAGAGAGTCGCCCCCCAGTTTTTCCAGAAGAGCGTCGGTCAGCACCAGGGCCAGCATGGCCTCGGCGATGACACCGGCCGCCGGCAGAGCTGTGACATCGCTCCGCTCGTACTGAGAAAGTCGCTCTTCCAGGGTGTCGATGTCCACGGAGGGCAAGCCCTTGGCCAACGTGGAAATGGGCTTCATGTAGGCGGTGACAACGACATCCTGTCCGTTGGTGATGCCACCTTCGGTGCCCCCGGCCCGGTTGCTGGAGCGCTGCCATCCGACCTCCTCGTCGAAAGCTATCGGGTCGTGGGCATGGCTTCCGAACCCGCTGCTGGCCTTCAGTGCGCTGCCGATCTCGACGGCCTTGACGGCGGGTACAGACATGACGGCCTGGGCGATCCGGCCGTCGAGCTTCTCGTTCCACTGCACATGGGAGCCGAGGCCGACAGGCACGTTGTGAGCGACTACGGTGACGCTGCCACCCAGGGTCTCGCCCTCTTGCTTGGCTTTGTCCACCAGTTCGAGCATCTGCTCCTCGAGCTCGGGGAAGATGGCTCGCAAGGGAGATTCGTCGTTCATGGCGCTCAGCTGATTCCAGTCGGGCGTGGGGAGATCGAGCCCGACGGGTCCCAAGGATCGGACTCCGCTCGCGATCTCGACACCGAATCGAGCCAGGAGCTGTCTGGCGATGGCGCCTGCCGCGACTCTGGCCGCCGTCTCACGGGCCGAAGCTCGCTCCAGCACGTCTCGGAGGTCCCGCCGTGCGAACTTGAGGCCTCCTGCAAGGTCGGCGTGGCCGGGCCGTGGGGAGCGAAGCCGTCGCTGCTCGGCCGTATCGGCGTCGATCTCGAGGGGATGCATCACGTCCTTCCAATTCTCGAAATCACGATTGGGAATCCAGATGCTGATCGGCGAGCCGAGGGTCTCACCGCCACGCAGGCCGCCCTTGAACTCGATGTCATCCCGTTCGATCTGCATCCGGCGACCTCTGCCGTAGCCATGCTGCCGGCGGCGCAGCTCGTGCCGGATCGCGGCTCGATCGATCTGCAGGCCGGCTGGCATGCCGCAGAGAACGGCCGTGAGACCAGGGCCATGACTCTCTCCGGCTGTCGTGAGCTGTAGTCGACGCATTGCGAGGTCACCCTATCAAGAGTCGGCGTTCGCAGATGGGTCCGCCAGCCGGCTGAACGGCCCCCTGAGGGGCTCCGGAGTCCGGCAGAGGCGGCCGGTCGCGGCGTCCACCCAGACATGCTCGGTCCTGCCAGTCGCCAGGAGCTCTTCGCCGCGCCTGACCGCGTAGTCGAAGCGGAGTCGCCGGCTGGCGAGCTCAGCCAACCACGCATCGACTTCGACCGTCTCGCCGTAGCGTGCTGTCCGGCGATAGTCGACCTGGCAGGAAGTGACCATCAGATGAAAGCCGAGGTCCTCGATCTGGTGGTACTGATATCCGGACTGGGTGCAGAGTCGCGTACGTGCCAGCTCGAACCAGACCAGATAGTTGGCATGGTGAACGACACCCATCTGATCGGTCTCGGCGTAGCGGACCTCGACTTCGGTCGTGGAGCGGACGGGATGGTTGGACATCAAGAAGTACTGTAACGCAGCACGGTCCATAGAATCTTGTAGCCGGCCAGAATGGTGCCTCGGAAGGTGCCGGTGATCTTCGAGACGCCAACTCTTTTTCTGTACCTGACCGGGACCTCGGTGACCCGGAGGCCTTGGCGTAGAGCCTTGACCTGCATCTCGGCCGTCCAGCCGAAATCCGGATCTGACATTTCGAGCCTCTCCAAGGCCGACCAGGTTATTGCTCGAAAGGGGCCAAGATCGGTGAAGCGGTGGCCATACAGGGCTCGAATCATCGTGCATGCAATGAGGTTTCCGGCCCTGGCTTGTGGAAGCAGAGCCCCCGGCTCCCGGTCTCCCAGCACGCGTGAGCCGATGACGAGATCGAAATCGCCCTGGCGAATCGGTGCCACCAGGGACGGCAGCTCTTCCGCGTGATCCGAGAAGTCGGCATCCAGGAACACGACCACATCGGCCGGCTGATGAAGCCGTAGATAAGCGAGGCCGGCCAGGCAGGCGCTGCCGTATCCAAGTCGAAGCTCCTGGACGACCTGCGCTCCGCCGGCTGCTGCAACCTCCGATGTAGCGTCGGTGGAGTTGTTGTCGACGACCACCACGCGAGACGCCGGAGGTCGCGGAATCGCAGCCAGGACCAGCGGCAGCGATGCCTCCTCGTTGTAGGCCGGAATGACTACGTCGATGGAGGGAGTCTTGGACGGCATTGGGAAGGCCAGGCGAGGGGGCCTTCGAGCCCTACGGTACGTTATCATTGCTCCGGTCGTCGCGGGGGCGCTTGACGCCCCCGCAACAACATTCAGCGCAGCCAACCGATCGACGGAGAGGTCAGAGGAATGGGACGCAAGATCCAGGCAGTCAAGGGGACCCGTGATCTGTTGCCACCGGAGACAGCCGTCTGGGTGGCGGTGGAGCGGACCGCGAGAGAGACCTTCGGCGCCTACGGCTACTCTGAGATTCGGACTCCCATACTGGAGGATACGGAGCTCTTCGTGCGCTCGGTTGGAGAGAGCACGGATATTGTCGGTAAGGAGATGTACACCTTCGCCGATCGGAAGGGGCGCAGCCTGACCCTGAGGCCGGAAAGCACCGCGTCGGTGGCTCGAGCTTTCGTCCAGCACGGGCTTCACAGGGCTCCTTTGCCACTCAAGGTGTTCTACATCGGTCCACACTTTCGCTATGAACGACCGCAAAAGGGCCGCTATCGGCAGTTCTTCCAGATCGGTGCCGAGCTCCTCGGCGATGCCGGACCTCAGAGCGACGGCGAGCTGCTCTTGATGCTGGTGCGATTTCTATCCGTCCTGGGCTTCGAAGGGCTTGTCGTGCGGCTCAACACGGTCGGGGACGAAGAGTCGCGAGAGGCCTATCGCAAGGGACTGCTGGAGTATCTGGAGCCGCATCGAGAGGCCCTGAGCCCCGATAGCCGGCGGCGTCTCGAAACGAACCCCTTGAGGATCTTGGACTCCAAGGATCCGGCGGATCACCGCGTGCTGGAAGGGGCTCCACAGCTCAGTGAATTCCTCAGTGCCGAGAGCGCAGCGCACTTCGAGGCTGTTTGCACGATGTTGGATCGGCATGGAGTCGCCTACACCGTCGAGCCTCGCCTGGTGCGTGGCCTCGACTACTACACTCGGACCGTGTTCGAGATCATCTCCGAGGGGCTCGGCGCCCAGGATGCCATTGTTGGTGGAGGTCGCTACGACGGTCTGATCGAGGAGCTCGGTGGGCAAGCCTTGCCTGGTATCGGGTTCGCAATCGGGGAGGATCGCCTCATCGAGGTGCTGCCAGAGAAGTTTCGCAGTGAGGCCATGATGAGCTCGGCTGTCGCCGTGGCTGCCGTGCCCCCGGTTTCAGCGGCCGAAGCCGTAGCTGTGGCTGAGGAGCTGCGGAGCGAAAATCTGCCGGCGCTGGCTGAGTTGGCCGATCGATCGGTACGGTCGGCGCTCAAGCGGGCTGATCGAGCGGGCGTTCAATGGATGGTCCTGATCGGAGAGCAGGAGCAGTCGACAGGCATGGTTACCGTGCGAGATCTCGAGCAGGGCACGCAGGAGACGATCTCGCGGGGGGATCTGGCGAACTACTTGAGGAGATCGCGATGAAGCGCCGTGGCGCAGGAACGATATCGACCGGTGATGTTGGAGAGAGGGTGAGGCTGCAGGCCTGGGTTCGCCGGCGAAGAGATCTCGGCGGTCTGATCTTCTTGCAGCTCAGGGATTACTCCGGCGTCGTGCAGGTGGTCGTCCGGCCCGATGAGCAGCCAGCAGTCGCCGAGAGCCTCGACGCGGTGCGCCTCGAGTGGGTGGTGGATGTAGAGGGAGTCGTGGAGAAACGCTCAGCTGAGAACATCAATCCAGAGATGGCGACCGGCGAGATCGAGGTGATCCTGGATCGGGCGGAGATCCTGTCCCGGTCGGACCCCTTGTCGTTCGCGGTTGAAGGCGAGGTCGACGCCACCGAGGAGACCCGACTTCGTTATCGCTTCCTGGACCTTCGTCGCCGAGAGCTGCAGAGCAATCTGCGCTTGCGGCACAAAGTCACGCTGGAGGTCCTGGAACACCTCGATGAGAGGGGCTTCGTCAACGTAGAGACACCCATTCTCACCCGTTCGACGCCCGAAGGGGCGCGAGACTATCTGGTTCCGAGTCGGGTGCATCCCCGGTCGTTCTACGCCTTGCCGCAGTCGCCCCAGCTCTTCAAGCAGATTCTCATGGTCTCCGGGCTGGATCGCTATTTTCAGATCGCGCGCTGCTTTCGAGACGAGGATCTGCGTGCCGACCGGCAACCCGAGTTCACCCAGATCGATATCGAGATGTCCTTCCCTACGGAAGACGACATTTTCGAGCTCATCGAAAGCCTGTTTGCGAGAATCTTTCCCCTTGCGGGCATCGAGCTCGAAGTCCCCTTCCCTCGGATGACTTTCGAGGCAGCGCTCCGGCGTTTCGGGACGGATCGCCCGGATCTCCGATTCGGGATGGAGATCGGCGACCTCACCGATCTGGTGTCGGAGAGCGAGTTCCGGGCCTTTCGGCAGACTGCAGCCGACGGCGGGGTCGTTCGTGGCATCTGCGTGCCTGCGGCTGCGAGCAGCAGTCGACGGCAGACCGACGACTGGGCCCAGGTGGCTCGGGACCAGGGTGCCGCCGGAGTGCTGACGCTCAAGAAGATCGACGGCGAGCTCCAGTTTCAGGTCAAGGGCGTGTTGAGCCAGACCGAGCTGGATGCTGTCGCCGATCGGCTCGAGATCGCAGACGGAGATCTGGGCCTGCTGGTGGCCGGGCCGAGCGGACTCGTCTCGGCCGCCCTGGGTGCGGTACGCCTGAAGGCAGCCCAGGACCTCGAGTTGATACCAGCCGACCGACACTCTTTCGTCTGGGTGACCCAATTCCCTCTGCTCGAATGGGACGAGGACTCGCAGCGATGGTACGCCTGTCACCATCCGTTTACGAGCCCGGATCCGAGGGATCTCGATAGGCTGGAAACAGACCCTGGAAGTGTGCGGTCACGGGCCTACGACGTCGTGATGGACGGCCTGGAGCTGGGTGGGGGATCGATAAGAATCCACGACAGCGACCTTCAGCGAAGGGTGTTCGCAGCCCTTGGGATCGAGGAAGAGGAGGCGCGAGCGCGCTTCGGGTTCCTGCTGGACGCGCTGCGCTTCGGGGCGCCACCGCACGGTGGGCTGGCCCTGGGCCTGGACCGAATCGTCATGGTGATGGCCGGTGCCTCCTCGATCAGGGATGTCATCGCCTTCCCAAAGACGACCTCGGCCACTTGCCTGATGACCGAAGCTCCGTCGTCGGTCGATGAGGCCCAGTTGATGGATCTGGGGATCGCGCTCGCAGACGTCGAGAAGCCCAATGTGACGGCAAAAGGGCCGAGAGAATCGGAATCTTGACTCGATTCGACCTACAGCTTCGCCATCCCACGGGTGAAACAACCATCTCGGTGGGGGATGGAGCGCTCGGCGAAGGCGACGCCGCTCTAGAGACATGGGTGAGGCAGCGCAGGGTCTTCGTGATCAGCTCTGCGGCCCTACTCGAGCTGCACTCCCAGAGTCTCCTGACGCTCTCCAGGCAGGCAGCCTATTGGCACCTTCTCGAGGTTCCTGACGGTGAGGACGCCAAGAGCATCGCCATTGCCGAACGGCTCTGGGGTGAGATGCTCGAGGCTGGGGCCAAGCGGGACAGCCGGATTGTCGCTTTCGGCGGCGGTACCGTCGGAGACCTCGCCGGATTCGTCGCCGGATGCTTCATGCGGGGACTCGAGTACGTCCAGCTGCCGACGACCCTGCTGGCTCAAGTCGATGCGGCCATCGGCGGCAAGACGGCAGTCAATCTGACGCAGGCCAAGAACAGCGTCGGCCTGTTCAACCATCCATGGCGTGTCGTAGCGGACACGCGATTGTTGAAGACGCTTCCTCCTGCCGAGCTGCGCTCGGGTCTGATGGAGGTTCTGAAGATGGCAGTCATCTCCGATGCGGAGCTTTTCTCGGTCCTGGAGAGGGACCTGGAGGGCCTTCTGGCGGGCGACCCGGGGACACTGGCCCCGGTGGTGGCCGCCGCCGCCAGAGCGAAGATCGACATCGTCGAGCGAGACCCCACCGAGAGAGATGAGCGAATGCTGCTGAATCTGGGGCATACCCTGGGACACGCACTCGAAGCTGGCCTCGAGTATCGGTCTCTCCGGCATGGCGAGGCGGTGGGTTACGGCATCCTCTTCGCAGTCCAACTGGCCGAGAGGCGGGGTCTGCCGGTCGAGGCTGCGGAGCGCATCCGGCGTTTGGTCGAGCGTTTCGAGCTGCCCAGGATGCCGGCGCTCGAAGTCGAACCCCTCATTCGCCTCATCAGCAGAGACAAGAAAGTCAGTGAAGGCGGTTGGCGCTGGGTTCTACCTGTCGATGTCGGCGCTTGTGAGATCAGCACCGATCTCACCGAGACCGCAATCAGGCGGGAGTTGACGGCCTACCTCGAGCAGCTAGGAACGATTTCGTAGCACTTCAAACTCCTACGATTGCAGAGGCCGGCTACTGTGAAATGTGGCACGAGAGAGTCGTGTGCTCTGGGTCTATAATCGGCGCGGCGGGCCCGCTGAGAAGCTGGTTGGTCCATCGGGCCTGCACCTCTGCCACGATTGGAAAGGTAATTGGGAAATGGCATCTCTGCTCAGCATCCTCAAGCGCTTGAAGCTTCGCCATTTCCTGTTCGCCCTACTGCTGATTGCAGGGATTGTCCCACTGGCTTTCAGTAGCTTCCTGGTCATTCGCCAGAATCGAGAGATCCTGGAGACCCAGGAGAAGGGATATCTCACGCGCTCGACGCAGTTCCTGTCGCAGGAACTGGATCAACACCTCTCCTCGACGCGGCGGCAGCTCATGCAGTTGGGGCAAAGCCTGGTAGCGATCCCGTCGAAGTCCGAGATGGCCGAGAAGCTTCGTCAACCCTGGGTGCAGGAGTACCTCCGCGAGTTTCTTTCCACGGATCCCACTCTGGTCGGTCTACGCGTTCTGGGCACGGACGGCGTGGGTCCGTACATGGCGGCGATCCGACAGTCACCGAGCCTTCGAACGCAGCTCGACGAGGCTTTCGGGGAGTCTGAGGAGAAAGCAGCGGTCGTCTACCGGTTCTTGACGCTCGAAGAGACCGCGGACCCTGTCGCGGTCCTGGCGGTCCCGATCACCGACTCGAGCGGCCAGCCGCAACTTTTTGTCGAGGGAGTGACTCGCCTGCGAAGGATGGAGACGCTCTTTCAGCAAGAGGCCCGCGGCGAGGTGTCCGTCTTCTTGATCGACAATCAGGGCGGCATTCTGTGGGGTGGAGAGGCGACCGAGGAGATGCGGCGTGCAGTCCGTCGGTCTCGTCTGGTTCGGGACTTCGTTCAGACACCGCTGAATATGACTCAAGAGTACTCGGTCGTGTCCGATGGGAGTGAAGAGCGGATGCTGGGCAGGGTCGGACCTGTCGAGGAGGCGGGATGGGGAGTCGTCGTGCAGCGCCCGGCCGCCATTGCTCTGGCAGCGGTTCAGGAGATGGTCTTCAATACGGCTGTCTCGACGGCTGTGCTGATTGCTTTCGCTTTGGGAATCGCCGTGGCTGCAGCGCGCGGGGTCAGCCGCCCGATTCAGGAGTTGGCAGACACCACGCACCAGATTGCGGCTGGGAATTTCGGCCAGCGCGTCGAGTTGGGAGTGGCCAGCCAGGAGATTCGCGAGCTGGCCGACGACTTCAATCGCATGAGCGATCATGTGCGCAGCCATGTAGAGCAGCTCAAACGAGCCGCTCAGATCAACCGGGACCTGTTCGTGGGCTCGATGCGGTCGTTCGTGGCAGCGATCGATGCCAAGGACCCCTACACCCGCGGCCACTCGGAACGAGTCGCGACCTACAGCAGAACCATCTCGAAGTTTCTGGGTCTGTCGGAGGAAGATAGCCACCAGATCTGGGTGGGTGCGCTGCTGCACGACGTGGGTAAGATCGGCATCGAGGATCAGATCCTCACCAAGGTCGACAGACTGACGGATGCCGAGTACGACGTCATGAAGCAGCACACAGTCATCGGCGCCCAGATCATGAGCCGGATCGAGCAGCTCAAAGAGATGCTCCCGGCTATCCGTTGGCACCACGAGGCCTGGAACGGTGAGGGATACCCAGATGGCCTGCATGGCGCGCAGATCCCCTTATCGGCCAGGATCGTCGCCGTGGCGGACACCTTCGATGCCATCACGACCACTCGCCCCTACCAGAAGGCCTACGATACGGCCTTTGCGGTCGAGACCATCTCGAAATTGGCCGGCAAGCGTTTCGATGTCGATGTGGTTTCGGCCTTCCACCGGGCATTCGAAGCTGGCCAGATCAGAAAACGAGAAACACCCTTGCCCGTTGCCGCTGCCGAGGTCAAGGCAGCCGTGGCTAGCTGACCGACTCCCTACAGCCGTCAGTCATGCCTTTTCAGTACGTTCTGGCGAATCTGCTGGCCGACAATCCTGATGCCGAAGCCGCTTTGTTTCTGGATGATGCCGGCGAGACGGTGGATTTCGCCTGCTCCGAGCAGAGTCCTTTCGAAATGCGTCTGCTCGGGGCCTACCTTGGAATCTACCTCCGCATGATCGGCGGGATGATCTCCGAGGCGCAGTTGGGTGCGACCCGCCTGTTTCACATCGAAAGGGCTCGCCATCATCTCCACCTCATCGCCCTGCCAGACGGCTACTATCTGGTTCTCGTGCAACGGCGGCCGGCGAGGGTGGGAAGGGCCCGCAGGAGCCTGCAGATCGCGGCGGAGCAGCTGAAGTCAGAGGTGTTCTGAAGACCCGGCTTCTGCCTTGCCAACCGGTGATCGGATAGCATTCCGAGCCATGAATGACGAGGACACACTCGACCTGGCGCCCGAGACGGCTCCTCGAGAGCCCGAGAAGTCGGGCTTCTGGGGCAAGCTGAAGAAGGGTCTGTTCATGACCCACACCGAGTTCCTGGATCGTCTGGACGCGGTGGTCGACGGCCGTGGCGTCATGGACGAAGAGACGTTGGAGCATCTCGAGGAGACGCTTATCGGTACCGACCTCGGGGTCGAGACGGCGCTCGAGCTCATCGACTCGGTCAAGGACAGGGTGAAGGGATTCGAAGCCCAGGATGTGCTGAAGCTTCGACAGATGCTGGTCGACGAGATGGCGGTTCTCCTGATGGATGCGCCGCAACCGGTCACCCACCTCGACCAACCGACGGTCACGCTCGTGGTGGGTGTGAATGGTGTCGGCAAGACGACCTCGGTTGCCAAGCTGGCCCGCTGGTCGCAGGAGCGAGGTCAGCGGGTGGTGATGGCCGCCGCAGATACATATCGCGCCGCGGCTGTCGAGCAGCTTGCCTTGTGGGGTGAGCGACTCGGGGTGGACGCGATTCACCAGGCCGCCGGTGCAGACCCCGCAGCCGTGGTGTTCGATGCACTGCAGGCGGCCAGAGCCCGCCGCGCCGATCACGTTATTGTGGATACCGCCGGACGGTTGCATAACAAAGAGCATCTGATGGAGGAGCTGTCGAAGATCAAGCGGGTCGTGGACCGCGAGGCGATCGGCTGGCAGCGGAGGACCCTGTTGGTGCTCGATGCGACGACCGGGCAAAACGCGATCAGTCAGGCTCGCGAATTCACCCGTGTCGTAGACGTGGATGGCGTCTTGTTGGCCAAGATAGACGGCACGGCCAAGGGTGGGATGGCGGTTGCGGTGGCTCGAGATCTTCGACTACCCGTGGTCTATCTCGGTGTTGGCGAGACAGCTGACGACCTGATCGAATTCAGGCCGAGAGATTTCGCCAAGGCATTGTTGGGCTGAGATGCGGTGGACCTCCCAGCCTCCCGACCCGTTGCATTTCTGGATCGGCCTGGCGCCGCGTTCGTGGCCCGTTGACGCAGGATTGTGGGTCGATCTGGCGCAAGGTGGACTCGGCGTGGCTTCGAGGCTGCCCGGAGAGCTCCCGATCCGTTGGCAGGTAGAGCCTCCCGGCGAGGCGGTGTACCTGCCGCCTGTCAGCCAGGAGCTGGAGAGCCGGCGTCGGGACCTGGCGAACTCGATCGTGGAGCTCGGGGAGCCGGTTCTCATTCAGCAGGTTGTCGGCGCTGGCCAGGGATCGGATTCGGTTTCGGTCTCGGTCGTGTTCGACCCTCTCGAGGCACTTCTGGCTGGTCAGCTGGAATCACTGGCCGGATTGCCGACCGGCTCGAAGGTCGTCTGGCCTCTGATCGCGGGCTTGACGGATGATCCCGCCCAGTGGGAGAAGGGGCTCGGGGCGCTCGCAGCGGCAGGAGTGGAGCACGTTCAACCGTTGGCGCTGGACCTCGAGCCGGCGGACAAAAGGCGGCTCGTCGAGCGAGTCGGTGAAGAGAGCTTTCATGCGCTGTTTCACGGCGATCAACCGTCCGAGCAGTTGTTCTCGAGCCTGGCGGCGGATCGGGGGTTCGGGCCCTTTTTGCCGCGGCCCCTGCCTCCGGCTGGTGTGAGGCGCGAGAATCGACGCCTCGCCGAACAGTTGGCCAGGGCGGGGGAGCTCTGGCTGCGGGTCGGACGCTCCGAGTCGGGAGGTCAGGACCTGTATCGATCGGCTCGTTGGGTCGATCGAGAGAGCCACGACCTGTCCGCTCTTTGTCGGGAAGGCAACCTGGGGGTCTTCCCCTGGCTCGATCCACTGAGCTCCCAGGTGATTGCAGATTTCGTCAATACAGGCAACTCGACGCTGGTTCAGGAGTTGGAAGCAGACTACCTGGGCTGATGAACAATGCGGGTGAGATACCTTCCATAGCTCGGCATCGTCATGCTCGAGTGGAGCCTGTCTAGACTCCTATCCGGGGATCCTGGCTACCAGGTCGATCTCCACCAGGGCACCCAGCGGCAGAGCCGCCACTTGAACCGTCGACCGCGCGGGCCGATGAGCGCCCAGCGCCTCGCCATAGATGGCATTGAGGGTGGGGAAGTCTCCCATGTCGACGATATAGATCGTGGCCTTCACCACGTCGGAGAAGCTGCAGCCGGCGCTCGCCAGCACCTGGGTAAGGTTGGCCAGAACCTGATTCGCCTGGGCTTCGAATCCCCCTTCGACCATCTCGCCTTTCGAGGGATCGAGACCTATCTGTCCCGAGGTGAATAGCCAGTCGCCTTGACTCACAGCCTGGGCGTAGGGTCCCACGGCGGCAGGCGCATTATCGGTGTGGTGAGTCTGCATTCTGTGCCTCCTGTCGGCTCGGTGGATTCAGCGCCGTTGTAGGGGCGCTCATCGATTGCCGTCTGTCGGTTCAGGTGTCGGAGTCGTCGGGTCGGAGAGGGTGCCGATATAGGGGAGATTTCGATATCGCTCATCGAAGTCGAGCCCATAGCCGACGACGAACACATTGTCGATCGGAAAACCCGAGTAGTCGATAGGGACCTCGACCTCTCTGGTCTCGACCTTGTCCAGCAGAGCGCAGAGCTTGACGCTCCTGGCTCCCCGAAAGCGCAAGAGGTCGAGGATTGTCCGCAGCGTATAGCCGGTATCGACGATGTCTTCGATGAGTAGGACATCTCGGTCGCGGATGAAGAGGTCCAGGTCCTTGCGGATTCTCACCTCGCCCGGTGTGCTGGCACCTCCGTAGCTGGCGGTTTGAAAGAAGTCGACCGCTACTGGAACCTCTACCTGCTTCAACAGGTCGACCATGAAGAAGACGGAGCCCTTGAGGACGCCGATACAGACCAGCAGATCGGTGTCCGCGTAGTCTCGGTTGATCTCCTGGGCAAGCTCGGATACCCGTTCTTCGAGTCGAGAGCGGGAAATCAGGACTGTGGGAGATGACGCAGTGTTCTTGATATTCATGGCGTAGAATCAGCTGAACCCGGAGGGTAACATGGTAGCGCGCGACGTCAATCCCCTGGCCGGCCGCCATATGGCCTTGTCGTTACGTTTCAAGGCTGCCTGGGCGTTTCACCAGCTCCTCGCTGGGATGCAACGGACCCAGATTCTGGAGCATTTCGACGACAGGTCGGGGGCTTTCAAGAAGGCCCTGGAGAAACTGAAGAAGGGCTCCGAGCAGCTGGGTGGGCCCGCCACCTCGGATTCCGCCACCGCGCCGGCGCTGCTGGATGCTCTAGAAGCCGAGGTCAACGACCTTGTTGCCGGGTTGGCGAGGACGGATGCGTCGATCTCGCCATCGCAGCTGCGTCAGTTCTTCCAACAGGTGCGGTCGTTCGATGAGCGTATCCTGATCGACATCATCCGTTTCTACCAGCGCGTCGAAGGCGCCGGGACCTGGGACAAGGATCGTCTGGACAAAGCTGACCTTGTCGTCAGTCGCCTGGCGGAATCCATCGCCGGGTCCGACCTGCAAGGGGACCGAAACCGGTTGCGCAAGATCCTGCAGGCCCTCGGGGTGGCGGATAGCAATGCCGGTAGTGAGGAGGCGGCGGAGATTACGAGTCTCAGCGCGACCCTGCAGGATCTTCGGTCGGAGGTTCGCTGGGTGAAGACTTTCGAAGATCTTCATGACAGCAAGCTGGTGCAGCTGTACAGGGCGTTGAAGCACGACATGGGCCATCAGCTCTTCCACCCCAATCTCCTGCCACTCGTAGCCGACGTGAACAACGCCTTCAAGTTGAAGATCGACGAGCTGCGTGGTCTGGAAGAGGAAAGGATCGTCAGCGGGTATCGCAAGCTGCTTGAGGGACCCCAGAAACCGGTCGCTGGCGGACCCGAGTTGGACGTCGCGCTGGTCGGCCTGCAGCGGCAGTTGGATGAGTTCGAGACTCGCGTCAGGACGGAGAACGTGCGGCTGGATGAGCTGGCCGCTCTGGGAATGAGTCTGAAAGACGTGAGTCGGAGGTTCAAGGATCGCCTCGACCCGACAGAAGGCGCGGACGTTCCGGGCCAGAAGATCGGCGCACCGGCAATCTATGGTCCACAAATGGGCTCGGAGGAGGCTCTGGTGCCGAACCTCGATGCGATGCAGCCGTTCTGGGACGAATTGATGGCGGCTCTGGCTGGGTTGGCACCGGGGCTCGACCCCTTGGATGCCAGCACTCGGGGAGCCGTCCTGGAGTATCGGCTGGAGCCTCGGGAAGTCGCTGCCTTCCAGGCATTGGGTGGGGGGGGCGAGTCCGGTTCCAGCGTGGAGCAGTTCGTACTCGCGGCTGCGGCGCTACGCCGTCGAGTCAGCCGCGCCGTGGACGATATCCAGGGAGCACTGAGCGAGGCCCCTGGCACGACGCCCGAATCGGCCTTGGAGAAAGCGCGCCTGACGTCGAGGATGGCCGACGCCTACCTGAAGCACTTCTCCCACCTGGTGGATCAGGCGGTCTTCGATAGTGATCTGGAAGCCGCCAGATCGTTTCAACTGCTCAAGCTGCGGTTCATGCGAGAGTACTCGGGTCTGCTGAATCTGATTCCACGACTATCGAAGCAGGCCTCGCTCAATGCGGCTGGATTTCCGGTGGAACCGGAGGATCTGGATACGCTGGTTGCTGGATCGTTCGAAAACCAGCCAGCAGACAAAGACGGCGAGTGAAATCAGGACGATCGGTCTTTGTCGACCAGAGCTGCATCGTTCAGGAGCGATGCAAGCAGGAGCTGAAGCCTCCCCGAAGCCTCCTTGCCTTCTTGCAGCACTTCTTCGTGAGAAACGCCACCGCTGCCGACCCCCGGTGCGAGGTTGGTGATCACCGACAGCGCGAGGCATTCGACACCCATATGGCGAGCCGCGATGATCTCGAGGGCCGTGGACATCCCCACCATGTCGGCACCGTTTCGGCGCAGCATGGTGACTTCAGCTGGCGTTTCATAGCTGGGTCCTGCGACCGCTGCATAGGTCCCCTGGCCGAGAGCCAGCCCCAGTTCCTGTGCCCTGTCACGGGCCAGGCCACGCAAGCGTCGGCTGTAGGGCTCGGTCATGTCAGGAAACCTCGGGCCCCACTCGCTCGGCAGGTCGCCACGCAGTGGGTTGAGACCGGTGAGATTGATCTGGTCTCGAATCAGGATGAGGTCGCCAGGGCGCTGGTCGCCTCGCAATCCTCCGGCGGCGTTGGTCATGATCAGGGTCCGGACTCCCAGCGCTGCCGCCAGGCGAACGGAGAACACCGTTTGATGAGCGTCATAGCCCTGGTAGGAATGTAGCCTCCCCTTCAAGTAGAGAACCGGCCTACCCTGTTCCGTCGTCAGGAGCTGCACCTTCAGGGGGTGGCCTTCGATCTGGTGAGTCTGGAACGGCAACCAGTCTGCGAGAGGCGTCTCTCGTCCCTGCGGATCGCCGAGATCGACGGCTAGACCCGAGCCCGAGACGAGGACGACCTCCGGGCGAAGCCAGCCGGCTTCATCCCAGGCGCCAACTGCTCGATCCAGCTCCTGATGCATCGAATTCACAGTCCTCATGGTAACAGGCAGACATTGATTGTTTGAAATCTCGGAGCCGGGTCAAAAGACTGCGAGGTGCTCGTGGACAGAGCTGGGTGAGCGTGGGGAGGCAGACGGATCAGAAATCCGATATCGTTCCCGGCAGCCAACGGTGGCGGAGCCAGCAGGGAATGAGAGCTCGACGCCACCCCAGATGGGGGAGATCAGGCCATGTCGGAGCTGGAAGCACAGATTGCCAATCGACGCCAGAAGCGCCAATCGCTGGCTGAGGGAGGCATTGCTCCCTATCCCAGTCGCGCCGAGTTGGATTTGGAGCCCTCCGAGGTGCATCGGAGATACGGCGAGCTCGACACCGAGGCGCTGGCGTCAGAGGAAGTCGTTCTGAGGGTTGCTGGCAGGGTCAGGGCCCTTCGGAAACACGGCAAGACGGCCTTCGTAGACCTGCACGATGGCAGCACAAAGCTGCAGTTGATGGTTCGGCGGCCGGAGCTCGACGAGGCGAGCTCGACTGTTCTGGAGAATCTGGATGTCGGGGACTATGCGGCGGCTGGGGGTACCCTGATTCGGACGCGGACCGGTGAGCTAACCCTGGCCACCAGGTCGCTGACGATGCTGGCCAAGGCGGTCAGGCCTTTGCCCGAGAAGTGGCATGGTTTGACCGATGTGGAAGCCCGCTATCGACGCAGGTATCTGGATCTTCTGTTCAACGAGGAATCCCGTCGTCGCTTCGAGGTGCGGGCTGCGCTCGTGCACGGAATGCGCACGTTCTTGAACGAGCGGGATTTTCTCGAAGTCGAAACGCCCATGATGCAGGCCATGGCTGGGGGTGCCGCCGCCCGGCCGTTCGTGACCCATCACAACGCGCTGGATATCGACCTGTATCTGCGAATCGCACCCGAGCTCTATCTGAAGCGGCTTCTGGTTGGTGGATTCCATCGCGTCTACGAGATCAACAGGAGCTTTCGCAACGA
>JAUWSP010000539.1 GCA_030610025.1 Acidobacteriota bacterium
AGAGGTCCCAAGGCAGGTGCAGGAGAAGATCATCGCCGAGGCGCGGAAGGAGCAGGAAGAGGAGCACCACTAGCCCGACCTTCTCACCAGCTTCGTAGCGACAGGCCGAAGATGTCCGGAGCTACAAGGCCTGACAACCGAAGCCCCCGCAGGCGTACTTGAAGTACGGCGAGGAGGGATGAGGGCGGAGAGTGTAGTAAGTTCGGGCATCTTCGGTCTTGCAGTAGAACGTTGGTGAGAAGGTCGGGCTAGACATCAGCTCCCAGTCCCTGAAACAAAACGACCGGCCGTGATGGCCGGTCGTTTTTTCTTGCTCCGCTGCCGAAACAGCTCTTCTTGGCTGGGCTGACGAGAGGCTGGTTTAGCCTTTGGCTTTCTTCGTGCCCTTCTTGCTCTTCTTGTCGGTGGAGCTGTCGGCATCGCCGCGAACCACAAACTCGAGGAAGGCCATCTCGGCACCATCACCCTTTCGTGGCCCGAGCTTGATGATGCGGGTGTAGCCACCTGGACGCTCGTGAAACCGCGGGGCGATCTCGTCGAACAGCTTCTTGACCAACTCACGATCACTGATCCATCGATTGACTTGGCGGCGCGCATGGAGGGTGTCACGCTTGCCTTGCGTGACCGCTTTCTCGGCCAGGGGGCGTAGCTCCTTGGCCTTCTCCAATGTCGTCCTGATGCGCTCCTCCTTGACCAGTGAGCTCAACTGGTTGCGGAAAAGCGCTTTGCGATGGGCGGGCGTCCGCCCCAGTTTTCTACCCTTGACTTGATGACGCATTGACGACTCCTTGCTCGACGCCTCTTAAAAAGGCGCTCGGACCGACTCCTCGGGAACATCCATTCCCAGTCGCAGGCCGAGGCTGCTGAGAATATCCTGCACCTCTTCCAGCGACTTGCGACCGAAGTTCTTGGTCTCGAGCATATCCTTCTCGGACCTGCGGACCAGGTCACGCAAGGTGTAGATGCTCGCGTTCTTCAAACAGTTGGCTGACCGCACCGACAGGTCCAGCTCATCGATGGACTTCGAAAGAATGGCTTCGATGCCGGAGAACTCATCGCTCTCACCGGACACCACCTCCTCCACCATGCTCTCCTCCGACTCGACGAAGATGGTCAGGTGATCCTTGAGCAGTGTCGCTCCCAGCGACACCGCCTCCTCGGGCTTCACCGTGCCGTTGGTCCACAGCTCCAGCACCAGTCGCTCATAGTCAGTGGCGCGCCCAACGCGAGCGGCCTCGACTTTGTAGGTGACGCGCTTGCACGGAGAGTGCACCGAATCGACTGGAATCCAGCCGATTCCAAGGCTTTCGTCGAAGTTCTTCTCGGCACTGACGTAGCCTCTTCCGAGCACGACCTGGGCCTGCAGCTTGAGCTTGCCCTCCTCGTTCAGCGTCGCAATGTGAACGTCAGGATCGCAGATCTCGACCTGTGGATCACCGGTCAGCTGGCCGGCGGTGATCTCTCCTGGACCACTCACGTCCAGGCTGAGGAACTTGGGGCCCTCGGAGTGCAACAGGATCGGAATCTCCTTGAGATTCAAGATGATGTCCGTGACGTCCTCCACCACACCTGGCATGGAGGAGAATTCATGTAACACTCCCTCGATCTGGACCGACGTGATGGCGGCACCTTCGACCGAGGAGAGCAGTGAGCGTCGAAGCGCGTTGCCTACCGTCGTCGCAAAGCCCCGTTCGAAAGGCTGGGCGATGAACTTGGCATAGGTTGGCGACAGCGTTTCGCCGTCGACTTCAATTCGTTTGGGGCGTTGGAAACCCTTCCAAAGCATAAGACGACTCCTTGTTCGAGACGTTTCCTGGATCGCGCAGAAGTCAGCCACTATCGACTGTACAGCTCGACGATCAGTTGCTCCTCAACCGGCAGCTTGATGTCGTCGCGAGTCGGCAGGGCAATGGCCTTGCCGACAAAGTTCTCTGGGTCCAGCTCGAGCCAGCTCGGGATACCCCGCCCTCTGGCGGTCTCCACGCTGACTCGAATGATTTCATTCTTGCGGCTACCTTCCTTGACCCCGACCTGCTGGCCAACCTTGACCTGATACGAAGGGATCGTCGTTTTGCGACCATCGACCTCGATATTGCCATGACGGACCAATTGTAGAGCCTGCGATCTCGATTAAGCGAAGACCAGACTATAGACCACATTGTCCAGGCGCCGGTCGAGGCTGATCAACAGATTGTCACCTGTGACACCCCTCTTGCCCGCGGCAGTGGCGAAGTAGTTCCGGAACTGCTTCTCGAACACTCCGTAGATTCGCTTGACCTTCTGTTTCTCCCGCAGCTGCGGGCCGTAACCAGAGGGCCGCCGACTGCGGCGCTGGCCGTGCTGGCCTGGCGGATAGGCTCGCCGTTCGATAGCGCACTTCTCCTTGAAGCAGCGATCGCCCTTGAGGAACAATTTCATCCGCTCCCGACGACACAGCCGGCAGACGGGTCCTGTATATCGTGCCACTTTATCCTTCTCCTTCTCGCTCTCGAATCAGCCGGCCCGGTCTCTCTTCAACACTTTTTCGTGTCGGATGCAACCGGTACCACTCGAACTCAATGACTAGTTTCCTACTCTTCTCCAAACAGGCTCTAGACTCTTCGTCGTTTTCTTGGTCGACAGCCGTTGTGCGGGATCGGGGTGACGTCGCGAATGGACTTCACCGTCAACCCGGCAGAGCCCAGAGCGCGAATCGCTGACTCGCGACCACCTCCCGGCCCATTGACTTCGACATCGATGGTTCTCATGCCCACATCCCGGGCAATCTGAGCAGCGTTCTGTCCTGCAACCTGGGCAGCAAAAGGAGTTCCTTTGCGCGACCCTTTGAATCCGATCCGGCCAGCCGAGGACCAGCTCACCACATTGC
>JAUWSP010000546.1 GCA_030610025.1 Acidobacteriota bacterium
CTCATGTCCGAAACGTGAATCAGGCCGTCGATCTCTTCGGTGATCTGTACAAAAGCTCCAAACTCGGTCAGGTTTCGGACCTTGCCTTCGATCACGCTGCCGACGGGGTGCGAGATGGCCAGCTCTTCCCAGGGGTTGCGCTCGGCCTGCCGCAAGGACAATCTGATCCGCCGTTGAGCGAGATCGAGCTCCGAGACGATCGCCTCGATCTCGTCTGCCACTTCCAGGATCTTGGCGGGATTGACCACCTTCTTGGTCCAGGACATCTCGCTGACGTGGATCAGCCCCTCGACGCCCTCCTCGAGCTCGACGAATGCACCATAGTCCACGAGGCTGACGACCTTGCCACGAACCTTGGAGCCAAGCGGATATTTCTTATCCACCAGCGACCAGGGATCTTCCGACCTCTGTTTGTAGCCCAGGGAAACTCTTTCGGTCTCCGGGTCGAATTTCAACACCACGACCTCGATCTCGTCGCCGATCGCAAAGTGCTCAGAGGGGTGGTTCACCCGCCCCCAGGAAATGTCGGTAATGTGCAAAAGCCCATCGATACCGCCCAGGTCAACGAAGACGCCATAGTCCGTAATGTTCTTGACCACACCTTCCAGAACTACGCCCTCTTCGAGCAGGGTCAGCGTCTCGGCCTTCTTGGCAGCGAATTCCTTTTCGAGAACTGCTTTGCGAGACAGGACTACATTGTTTCGCCGCCGATCCATGCTGATGACTTTGAACTCCAGCTCCAGACCTCGGAGCGACTCCAGATTCTTGACCGGTTTGATGTCCACAAGGGACCCCGGCAAAAAGGCTCTGATGCCCACATCCACCGTCAGGCCGCCTTTGATGCGGTCAATCACCCGACCATGAATGATGTCTCCTGCTTTGTAGCTCTGTTCGATATCCGACCAGACCTTCATCCGTTCGGCCTTCTGCTTGGAGAGCAGAACGTGCCCCTCGGAATCCTCGGTGCGCTCGAGCAAGACCTCTACATCGTCACCGATCTCGACCGAAAGGTTACCTTCGAAGTCGACGAATTCAGCTACCGGAATCAGGCCCTCTGATTTGTAACCCACATCGACCACCACATGGTTCGGGTTGATCGCGATGACCCGCCCTGTGACGATCTGTCCCTCGCTGAGATGGCGCATGCTCTCGTCGTAGAGAGACACCATCTCCTCGTACCCAAATTCCTCCTTCTCGTCGGTTTTTTCGGACGTACTGTCAGTCTCCTGACGGTCGTTCTCGTCCATGGACTCCATAAGACACAGTCCTCCTTGACAATGGGATCAGGCCAAGGGCCTGTCTTTCCCTACGCGGGAAATTCGAGTTCCGTTAAGTCGTTTAGAACTCGAAGTTTCAGAGTATAGGTAGGTCCCTTTGGACTGTCAACCCGAGGACTCTGGCCAACGGCCACGTTCTAACTCGCCCGGCTCTCGAGCCGGGAAAGCGCCGCCTCGATCTCCTCCTTGACACCAGAATCGGATTCGATCCCGCGTCGGGCCGCCAAACCGGCACGAGCCTCCCCTCCACCGATCTCTCCGAGCGCCCAGGCGACATGAAGCCGTACCAGCGGGTGCTCGCCTTGCAGAGCTTCTAGAAGGACACCTACATACCGGGGATTCCCGGAGTTTCCCATGGCCACCGCCGCATTCCTCTGCAGGCCTTGCTGCTTTGCCCGTTTCATGGGACTGCCGCGAAAACACTCGACATACCGCTCACGATCGATCCGCACCAGATCCGTCAAATCCAGAGCTGCCCTTGGCGCCGGCAAGTGCATCTCCGGATGTTGGGCAGTGATGGCGTCACCATTCCATGGGCAAGCCTCCTGGCACAAGTCGCAACCGAATACCCAACCTCCCATTTCACGTCGGACGTTCTGGGGAATCACCCCACGATGCTCGATCGTCCAGTAGCTGATACATCGACTGGCGTCCAATCGATACGGCTCACGAAGAGCACCCGTCGGGCAAGCCTCCAGACACTGGGTGCAGCTGCCACAGAGATCGGCAATGGAGACGTCCGCGTCGAGCTCCAGGCTCAGGAAGAGCTCACCCAGGAGAAGCCATGAGCCGCACTGCTCATTCAGGAGCATGGTGTTCTTGCCGAAAGCACCAAGCCCGGCACGGCTTGCCAACTCGCGTTCGAGGATCGGTCCGGTATCGACGTAGGCTCGCGTCGTGCAGTCTGGAAACGCCGCACGAATTCTCTCGGCCAGCTTCTCCAGCCGGCCCTTCATCAAATCGTGATAGTCGACTCCTCTCGCATATCGGGCGACCCTGGGCCACAGGACCCCCTCAGCCGGTGGCTCGCCGGTCAGCGGGCTGTATTGCAGGCCAACACAGACTGCGGAGCGGGCTGACGGGAAAATGCCCCTCGGATCGAGGCGCAACTCGGTGCGCCGGCTCATGTAGGCCATTCCCGCGTGGTCGCCCTCCTCCAACCAACGCAGGAACTCCGGCCGTCGCGATGAGGCCGCGAGCTTGGCGATACCGGCTCGATCGAATCCGACCTCGAGGGCCCAATTCCGCAGGAGATCTGCTGCATTTCCTGGCCGCACAATCGTCTATTCTAGCCCCTCGAGATCGCGTTTCTAGCCTCTCTTGAGCATTTGCCGCCCTACGTCGAATTCGAGTAAACTCGGGGGGATTCGACGTACCCCGGGCGGGTACGACCTATCTTTCCGGCCGTCGTCCGCTCAGGCCAGCAACGGCAGCTCCGAACTGAGGAAGACCCGATGAATCGAGGCCCGAATCACTGGGTTCCTGTTTGGGAACTGCCGTAAGAACGAGCCTGACGGACAACTGGACAGTTCAAACCCTGACCTGATCACAGGAGATCTGGCACA
>JAUWSP010000479.1 GCA_030610025.1 Acidobacteriota bacterium
ACTTCTTCATTGCTCACTGGTTTCCAAAACTGGGCGTTTTCGAAGGCGATGGATGGAACTGCCATCAGTATCACTCGGGCACCGAGTACTACTCGGACTATGGCGTCTACGACGTAGCCATCACAGTGCCTGGGAACTTCGTCCTCGGCGCGACCGGGCTGTTGGTGGATTCCGTCGACAATGAAGATGGGAGCACGACCCATCGACACTTTCAGGAAGATGTCCATTCCTTCACCTGGACCACCAGTCCGGACTATCTGGTGCTGACCGATCGATTCGAGTACGAAGGGCTGCCACCGGTGGATCTGCGTTTGTTGATTCAGCCGGAGCACCTCGGTCAGGCAGAGCGGCATTTTCACGCCACCAAGGCCGCTCTCCAGTACTACGGCTCCTGGTACGGCCCCTATCCCTATGGGCATGTCACCATCGTAGATCCGGCCTATGGCAGCGGTGCCGGGGGAATGGAGTATCCGACCCTCTTTACGGCCGGTACCCGTCTGTTCAACCCCTATGGAGGTGGCTCACCGGAAGGCGTGACGATTCACGAGGCCGGACACCAGTTCTGGTATGCCCTGGTCGGGAACAACGAGTTCGAGGACGCTTGGTTGGACGAGGGGCTCAACACCTTTTCGACCACTCGCACGTACGATCAGGCCTACCCTCCGGAAAAACCGGTTCGCCGGTATTTCACGCCGCCAGGAACGGAGGGGCGAGGTTTCTTCCCGCTGCTGCTGGAGGGGTTCGGTTATCCGGGAGGCATATTCGATGAACGGCTCGGTGGCTATCGGAAGCTGGCTACCATCGATTCGCAGAGCACACCCTCGTATCTCTACTATCCGTCCGCTGGTGGGGCCCTCAGCTACTCCAAGACGGCCCTCTGGTTGGCCACCCTGGAGCGCTACCTCGGTTGGGACGTTCTGCAGCCCGCCATGTCGAGGTTCTTCGACGATTGGAAGTATCGACATCCTGGCCCCGAGGACTTCTTCGACGCGCTCAGTGCTGGGGCCGGTCGAGATCTCTCCTGGTTCTTCGAGCAGGTCTACCACAGCTCGGAAGAGTTCGACTACGCTGTGCTCTCCGTCTCCAGCGAGCCGGCTGCTGTCCAGGGCTGGGTGTCACAGGGTGATGAGCTGACCCTGGTCGCTCGGGCGTCGGAAGATGAGGCCGAGAACGGGACCTCGACCGATGAAGATACCGAGACCCTCTACCGTTCCGAAGTCGTGGTGCGCCGCTTCGGTGGCGGCGTCTTTCCGGTCGAGGTCCTCATGGTTTTCGAAGATGGAGAGGAAGTCCGCTACCGGTGGGATGGCCGGGCCCGTTGGAAGCGAATCGTAGTGGAGCAGACATCGAAGCTGGTACACGCTGTCGTGGATCCAGACAGAGTGCTTCTGCTCGATGTCCGTCCCTCGAACAATAGTCGTGTGCTGGAGCAGCCAGATCGAGCTCCGGCCATCAAGTGGACCTCGCGTTGGCTGATCTGGCTGCAGGATCTGCTCACGAGCTTCGCCTTTTTTGGATAGGACGTGGGGTGACATGAACCTTCCCAAAGCCATCGGTGGTGGACTCGCAATGGGAGCAGGCGCCTGGCGAATCGCCTTGCTGCTGTGGCTGATTGGGCTGCTGTTCGCTCTCCCAGCGGCGGTCTTCATCGAGGAGACCATCCACGAGTTCATCGGCTCGAGCCTGGCCCACGAGACCCTGCGCGGCCAGATGGACCTGGCCTGGCTGGAGGAGTTCACTGACGAGGCCGGCGGCGCGGGCTCACTGGTGACCCCTTCTCGATTGAGCCCTGCTGGTGTGCTGGACAATCTCGAGCTCTGGTTTTCGGGTGATCTCTTCCGGGAGAACAAGGGCGTCGCAGCGCTCGGTATCCTCTTTGGTCTCTTCTGGACCCTGATGAGCGGCGGAGTGCTGGAGCATCTGGCCAGGTCCGAGACCCGCCCCGGGCAGGGCGTTTTTCTGGCGGCCTGCGGCCACTATTTCTTTCGCTTCCTCCGGCTCGTCATGGCTGCAGGTCTGGCCTACTACGCCATCTACCGCTTCAGCATGTGGCTTTTTCCACGAATCGAGCGTGCGACTCGCGATGTGACTGTCGAAGGAACGGTTCTGACCTACAACGTCATCGCTGCAGTCTTCGTGATGTTCCTCCTCATCCTGATCAAGGTCACCGTCGACTACGCCAAGATCAGTACTGTTGTCGAACAACGGCGTAGCATGTTCTTTGCGGCGCTACGCGGCATCCAGTTTGTGGTGACTCATCCGATCCGCACGCTCGGCGTCTATGTCGTCATGGGATCGTTGGGGTTGCTGCTGACGGCGGCCTACTACCTCGTTGTTCCAGGTGTTGCCGACTCGGGCATTGGACTCATCGTCCTGGCTCTGTTGGTGGGCCAGCTTTACCTCCTACTCCGATGGTTCCTGCGGATCAGCCTTCTGGGCGCGGAATCGATCGTCTTCAGATCCGTCCGCGGTTATCCCGTCCCTGGCTCCTCCAGGTCCTGATTCTCAGGACTGCTGGCGCCGGCAGCTATCGGGGTGGCGGCTCAAGGAATGAGAACGACCTTGGTGCATCCGTCGAGCTTCTCCGCGAAGATCCGATAAGCCTCAACGCCATCCTCGAGCGGCAGTCGGTGGGAGATGATGCGATCGAGGGCAAAGCGACCAGATCTCGCCACGGCCAGGGAGCGCTCTATATAGTGGCGGGCCGAACAGCGCCCCGTCTTGAAGACCAGATTCTTGTCGTAGGCTGCCATCGGTGTGAAGGGAAAGTCGCGCTCGGTGTGGACACCCACAGCCATGATCGTGCCCCCCGGGCGCACCAGGTTCATGGCGAGATGTCCAGCCGCAGAGTTTCCGACCGCTTCGAGGACCGCATCGACGCCGCGGCCGTCTGTTGCCTCACGGATGACCGAGGATGGGTCGACGTCGTGAAAATTTACCGGAACCGCTCCGAAGACGGCTGCCAGATCGAGGCGTTCGTGAACCCAATCGATGGCGAAGACGATCCGAGCGCCGAGGGACAGGGCAGCGGCTACGGCCATCAGACCCACAGGGCCACAACCGACGACCCCGACGGCGCTACCCGTTCCGACGTCCCCGACCCGAGCGGAGAAGAGGCCTGTCGAGAGGACATCGCCAGCGAGAAGAACCACTTCCGGAGGTAGGTCATCGGGAACATGCACAAGCGTGGAGTCCGCGAGGGGCACCCGAACGTACTCTGCCTGAGCGCCATGCAGCCCCTGGCCTGCCTCACGCCAACCGAACAGCTGG
>JAUWSP010000295.1 GCA_030610025.1 Acidobacteriota bacterium
CCATAGTCGTGCTGAAGGGCCCGTTCCGCCTCGTGTTCTATACCGATGGTGGCAAAGTCTACGGCGACGACCAGAGTTTCGATGTCGAGAACTTTCGCATCTCCTCGGGGGCGGAGTTGCAGGTCACTGTGCCCATGTTGGGTGCTCCCCTCCGCTTCATCTACGCTTACAACATCAATCCTCTACCTGACGATCGATTCGAGACCTTTCAGTTCAGCATCGGTCCGGGTTTCTAGAGTCAGCCAGGAGTATGAGCCGCATGAGAACCGGAAGGAAGACGACTGTTCGCTCGTTCGGGAGCCTATGGCTCGGGATGTGTTTGGCCTTGTCTGCCAGTCAGATTTCAGCGCAACCAGGTGATACCTCAGGGACCACCAGTGTAGGCGTCATCGATGTTCAACGGTTGGTGCTCGAGTCGGCAAAGGGGCAAGCGGTCTTGGTGAAGCTGCGGAACCTGACAGAGCAAAAGCAGGCCGAGGCCGAGGCCATTCAACGGGAGGTCCGGGATCTCCAGGCCCGAGTGCAGGCAGGGCGAGCGTCACTCTCCGAAGAACGGCTGGCGGAAGTCGAGAAATCACTCGAAGACAAGATCATCGAGTATCAACGATTCGAAGACGACGCCGAGCGCGAGATGCAAGAGCAGCAAGCCGGTGCCTTTGCAGAGATCGAGAACGAGATGATGCCGATCATCACGCAGGTCGGAGAGGAGTTGCAGTACACTGTCATCTTCAACAAGTTCAGTAGCGGCTTGCTCTTCGCCATGGACGAGGTGGACATCACCGACTTGATTCTGGAGCGCTACAACGCGGCGACGGCGGGAGAGAACTAGAACTTGAGTTATCGATTAGCCGAACTGGCTGAGAGGATCGGCGGCGAGGTGCGCGGCGACCTCGATCGCCAGGTCGATGGGATACGGGGTCTCGAGACGGCTGGGCCCACCGACCTGTCCTTTCTCGCCAATCCGCGCTACAGAAAGACGGCCATTGCCAGTCGAGCGGGAGCGCTTCTGGTCGCGCCAGCTACGGTCGACCTGGTCCATGATCTGTTGGTGGTTCCAGATCCCTACCTTGCGCTGGCCGAGCTTCTCGACATCTTCTATCCGCAGCCATCCCAGATGGTGGGGGTCCATTCAACTGCGATTATCGGTGAAGGTGCTGTCGTCGATGGCAATGCCAGGATCGGCCCCTACTCGGTAGTCGGAGAGCGGTCCAGGCTCGCCGCCGATGTGGAGATCCACGCCCACGTGGTAGTGGGAAGAGACTGTGAGATCGGTTCCGGGACGGTATTGTTCCCGGGGGTAGTGATCTACGACGGTGTCAAGATCGGCGAGCGCTGCCGGCTTCATTCCGGGGTGGTCCTGGGAAGCGATGGCTTCGGATATGCTCAGCATGAAGGGGCTCATGTGAAGCTCACCCACGTTGGGTCTGTCGTGGTGGAAGACGACGTCGAGCTCGGCGCCAACACAACGGTCGATCGAGCCCTTCTGGACGAGACTCGAATCGGTGCCGGCAGCAAGGTGGACAACCTCGTTCAGATTGGGCACAACGTGGAATTGGGCCGTGGCTGCCTGCTTGTTTCGCAGTCCGGCATCTCGGGCAGCACGCGTCTGGGCAATGGGGTGGTCGTAGCGGGTCAGAGCGGGCTCAGTGGCCATTTGAAGCTCGGTGATGGAGTGCAGGTAGCCGCCAAATCGGCAGTCTTCAAGTCGGTCGAGGCTGGGAAGAAGGTCGCCGGCATCCCGGCAACGGACGCTTCGAGCTGGCTTCGTCAACAGGCCATGGTCGCCCGCCTCGTGGAGTTGGGGCGAAGAATCGCCATCCTGGAGCGTTCAGAGGAAACAGGAAAACAGGAGAAAGAGCCTTGAACGGGACCGATGAGATACGAGACTTCAGTTGGATAACTTCGATCCTGCCGCATCGCTATCCGATGCTCATGGTGGATCGCGTGCTGGAGATCGAGCCCAAGAAGAAGATCATTGCGATCAAGAACGTAACGGCCAACGAGGAGTTCTTCAATGGTCACTTTCCTGGCAGCCCCGTGATGCCAGGGGTCCTGCTGGTGGAGGGGATGGCACAGGCTGCCGGAATCCTCGTCTTGCACGATGACCCGCGTCGTGCTGAGAAGCTGCTTTTTTTCATGTCCATTGACCGCGCCCGGTTTCGACGGCCTGTCGTACCCGGTGATCAAATCCGCTACGAGGTCGAGATGCTGCGCATGCGACCACGACACTGCAAGCTCAGTGGACGAGCGCTCGTTGATGGCCAGGTCGCCGCCGAGGCCATCTGCAGCTCGGCTCTGGTAGATCGCTGAGAGCCGAGGAGAGTCTTCGAATTCTCGGAAGCGCCGGAGGGGCAGACTTCTTCCTGCATTTGCAACCTACGTCACGCAACAACTGATCGACCAGGGCTCGGGTACGAAGTACTGGCCTTGTGGACGATTCGGGAGCACCGGAGATCATGGGTAAACAGATTCACTCGACCGCCATCATCGATCCAGAGGCCGATCTCGCAGCCTCCGTGAGGGTGGGCGCCTATGCAGTCATCGGGCCGCAGGTCTCGGTTGGAGAGGATACGGAGATAGGCCCTGGGGCGCAGATCGGTGGCTATACCAGGATTGGTGAAGGCAACCGCATCTTTCCTCAAGCTTGCGTGGGTTTCGAACCCCAGGATCTCAAATACGGAGGCAAGGAGACCTGGCTCGAAGTCGGAGATCGCAACGTGTTCCGAGAGTTCGTCACGATCCATCGGGGCACAGAGCAGGGTGGCGCGTTGACCACGATTGGCGACGACAACCTGTTCATGGCCTACTCACATGTGGCCCACGACTGTCACGTGGGAAATCGGACGATCTTCAGCAACGCTGGAACCCTGGCCGGTCATGTCGAGATTCAGGATGATGTGACGGTCGGGGCATTTGGTGCCGTTCACCAGTTCTGCCGCGTCGGTCGCCATGCCTACATCGGTGGGTACTCGGTCATTACGAGGGATGCTCTGCCCTGGGTCAAGACTGTCGGGCAGAAGCCACTTTGCTACGGTGTCAACACGATCGGCCTGCAACGGAAGGGGTTCGACAAGCCAACGATCGACCGACTCCAATCCGCCATGCGCATCCTGTTGCGCTCCGGCCTCAATACCACCCGGGCGGTGGCGAAACTCCGTGAGGAGTACGGTGGAGACGAGGACATCGACTTCCTGGTCGAGTTCATCGAAAGCTCGGACCGGGGAGTGATTACCGCGATCCCCGGCCGGCGGGGCGGGCGAGGAGAGAGCTCCTGAGCACCTCGAGAGATCCCGTACGGATTGGTGTCATCGGTACAGGCGCTTTGGGCCGGCACCACGTGCGAATCCTGGCTGAAGATCCGGCCGCTGAGCTGGTCGGTGTTTTCGACACGGACCACGCTGCGGCAGAGCGCGTCGCGCAGGAGTTTGGCGCGCGGGTGTTCGGCGATCTGGACAGCCTCGTCGGCGAGCTGGAGGCGGCGGTGGTCGCCGTGCCGACCGTCGATCACTGTGAGGTGGGTTGCGATCTGCTCCATCGATCCGTTCATGTGCTGGTAGAGAAGCCCCTCGCATCGAGCCTTGAAGAGGCCGACCGCCTGGTGGCGGCGGCGGGGGACCGGGTACTGGCCGTAGGGCACGTCGAGTACTTCAATCCGGCCGTACAGCGTCTCTTGCAGGTGGATGGGCAGGCCGGCTTCGTCGAGATTCATCGATTGGCCATGTTCACCCCTCGGAGTTTGGATATCGACGTTGTGCTCGACTTGATGATTCACGATCTACAGATTCTGCACGCGCTGGACTCGAGCCCGGTGTCAGAGGTCAGGGCCACCGGCATCAGCGTGCTCTCTGAGAGAATCGACATCGCCAACGCCAGGGTGGCCCTGGAGTCGGGTTGCGTTGCCAACATCACAGCTTCGCGAGTTTCCTCGCAGAAGGTGCGGAAACTGCGGGTTTTCCTGCCCGAACAGGGATACTACTCGGTGGACTATCAAGAGCAAGAAGTGAAGGGATTCCGGCTCGAGGTGGGAGATTCGGGTCGGAATATCGTTCCGGAGCCGATGCGAGTGGACAAGAATGAGCCTCTCAAGCTCGAACTGGGGGCATTTCTGGCCCGATGCCGCGGTGAAGATGCGGCGCTGGTGGACGGCCAGCAGGGTCGACGGGCTCTGAAGACAGCCTTCGAAGTGCTGGAGGCCATATCAGCCTGACTGCCGGGATAGACTCTGCCCGGTCGATTACCTGGGAATGACAGGGATTCGGGTTTCTTCGCAGATCATGGGTCTCGAGTCTGGTACTGAAGAGCAAAGGGAGACGATATGAGCGACGTGCGCATTGGACTCATAGGCGGAAGTGGCCTCTACCATATGGACGGCTTGACCGTGCAGGAAGAGCGACGGGTGGCGACCCCGTTTGGAGAGCCTTCAGATGCCTTCATTCTGGGTGAGCTCGATGGTGTGGGAGTCGCTTTTCTTGCACGCCACGGGCGCGGGCATCGCCTGCTACCGTCGGAGCTCAACTTCAGGGCGAA
>JAUWSP010000302.1 GCA_030610025.1 Acidobacteriota bacterium
GAGGTTGCAGCGGTTCGAAGACCCGAGCCGTCAGAATCGATCCCACCCGGTAACAAGGCCGAGGTGAGGGGGCCGGTAATTGCCATCGTGGTACCAGGGTGGTACTATTGCAGTGTGCCTCCAAAGATTCGCGAGTTGATTCGAGATCTGGAGTCCGTCGGCTTTGAGAATCAAGGCGGCAAGGGCAGTCACCGCAATTTTCGACATCGAAAGGGGATCAATATCACGCTCAGTGGTAGGCCTGTTGACGATGCAAAGCGCTATCAGATTAGGGATGTCAAACGTGCTGTGGAGCTGATTGGTAATGAAGAAAAGTAATCGATATTTGAAAGTGGTCGAGTGGTCCGAAGAGGATCAGTGTTTTATTGGTCGTGTACCAGGCCTGGCTCTGGGTGGTATCCATGGAAAGAACGAAACCAAGGTTTACGAGAAGCTCGGTACTCTCGTAGACGAGTGGATCGCTATCTACGAGGCAGATGGTGCTCCGCTGCCATCGGCTACAACGGGAAGAAGCTATTCGGGGCGCTTCAATATCCGGTTAGGCAAGGAACTTCATGAGCGTTTGGTTATCGAGTCCATGAAGGAGAAGGAGAGTCTCAACGCATATTGCGTGAAGGTGCTCAGAGATGAGGTTGGGCCCTAGTGAGTCGAAGTGGACCCAATCCTTCGGACCGTTTTCAGCGTGAGCCAGGGTGGGAACCGATTCTATGGTGAATAGGCTCGCATGCCTGGTGCGGGTATACTGACTTTCGTTCGATTCCGCCGTGGGTCGATTCCTTCGACATGCACGACCGGCTACATTTCATTTCACCGGAGGGGAGCCATGAAAACCCAACTGTCAGCTGTGCTGGCGATCGGTTGCGTTGTCGCACTGGGATGCACGACGCAAGGTACTGACGGAGATCACGACGTGTCTGTTCAACCACCTATCGCGGCCAAACAGGCCAAGGAGCTCGAAGCGCATGGCGACCTGCGGGTCGATGAGTATTTCTGGCTCAGAGAGCGAGAGAATCCGGAGGTCATCGCCTACCTCGAGGCTGAGAACGCCTACACCGAAACGGTCCTGGCCCACACGGCCGAGCTACAGGAGCAGTTGTACGAGGAGATCGTCGGCCGCATCCAACAGGACGACGACTCGGTGCCCTACAAGAAGGACGGCTATTTCTACTACGACCGCTATGAAGAGGGTGACGAGTATCCGATCTACTGCCGCAAGAAAGGCTCACTCGAGAGACAGGAAGAGATCGTGATCGACGCCAACGAGTTGGCTGAAGGTCATGAGTTCTTCAGCATGTGGAACGTCAAGGCTAGCCCTGATGGCAAGACGCTCGCGTACGCCTTCGACACCGTCGGCCGTCGTTTCAACACATTGCGCTTTCGCGATCTCGAGACCGGCGAGGATCTTCCCGACGTCATCGAGAACGTGACCTCCAACGGCGCATGGGCCAATGACAACAAAACCTATTTCTACGCCAAGCAGGATCCAGAGACTCTACGCTCGTATCGGATCTACAGGCACGAACTGGGCACTGACCCGGCTGAAGACGTACTGGTCTACGAAGAAGAGGATGAGGAGTTCGGCACCTACATCTTCAAGAGTCGATCTGAGAAGTACCTGATGATCTATTCCGACCAGACCCTCTCTTCCGAGTTCCGGTACGTGAGTGCCGATGATCCCGATGGCGAGGTGAAGATCATCCAGCCGCGCGAGGCGGATCACGAGTACTTTGCCGATCACTACGGCGATCACTTTTTTGTCAAGACCAACTGGGAAGCCGAGAACTTCCGCCTGATGAAGACTCCGGACTCGGCAACGGGGAAGGAGAACTGGGTCGAGGTCATCCCTCATCGCGATGATGTGCTGTTCCAGGGCGCCGAAGCGTTCAAGAATCACCTGGTCGTGGAGGAACGCAAGAACGGTCTGATCCAGGTGAGAATCATTCCTTGGGACGGCAGCGAGGAACACTACCTCGATTTTGGCGAGCCTGCCTACTATGCCTGGCTCTCCGACAACCACGAAGTTGACACACCCATCGTGCGGTTTGCCTACAGCTCCATGACGACACCCAAGTCGACCTATGACTACAACATGGTCACCCGAGAGAAGACGCTGCTCAAGGAGCAACCAGTGCTGGGGGGCTTCGACAAAGCCAACTACACCACCGAGCGGCTTTGGGCCCCGGCTCGAGACGGGATCGAAGTGCCCATCTCACTGGTCTACCGTACTGATCTCTTCAAGAGCGATGGTAGCAACCCGGCTCTTCTCTACGCCTACGGATCCTACGGCGCCAGCATGGATGCCTCATTCAGCTCACCCAGGCTGAGCTTGCTCGACCGTGGCTTTGTCTTCGCCATCGCCCACATCCGGGGCGGGCAGGAGTTGGGACGCCAGTGGTACGAGAATGGCAAGCTGCTCAAGAAGAAAAACACCTTCACGGATTTCATCGACTCCGGACGGTTTCTGGTGGATCAGAAGTACACCAGCCCCGATCGCCTATTCGCCATGGGTGGCAGCGCCGGCGGCCTGCTCATGGGTGCCGTCACCAACATGGCGCCCGAGCTTTTCGAGGGGATCGTCAGTCACGTGGCCTGGGTCGATGTGGTCACTTCCATGCTCGACGACGACATTCCGCTGACGACATCGGAATACGACGAGTGGGGTGATCCCCGTGAGAAGGAGTACTACGACTACATGCTGTCGTACTCCCCGTACGACAACATCGAGGCCAAGGACTATCCCAACATCTTGATGACCACCGGTCTGCAGGATTCCCAGGTGCAGTTTTGGGAACCGGCCAAGTACGTGGCCAAGATGCGGGACGTCAAGACCGACGACAACATCCTGATCCTGAAAACCAACATGGGAGCAGGTCACGGCGGTGCCACCGGCCGAATGAAGAAGCACCGGGAAACGGCGCTTGACTACGCGTTCCTGTTGGATCTAGCTGGGATCACTCAATAATCGGAGAGTCCGAGCCAGATTGACCTGAAGGCAGGGAAGGGGCTTGTCTCCGGGGTGCGATTGACGCCTTCTGTCGAGGTGACTACAATGACAGACAGGTGACTACATGAGAAAAAGACGAAAAGTCGGTGTGCGCAGGTTCAAGGCCGAAGCCACGAAAATTCTGAGCCAGGTCCGTGAGGATGAGGCGGAGTATGTGGTGACCCGAAGGGGCCAGCCCATCGCTCTGATTACGCCCATCGGAGGCGGTGATGTGGAAGGCGAATCGGGTGATGAGATCAGTCGATCGATGGCTCGAATTCGTAGGACTGCAAGGAGAGTATCCGCGGCGGCGGGTGGAGCGAGTGCCGCGGCCGCAGTTTCCAGGCAGCGTCGCTAGGTAGACCTGTGCTTCACAGGGCCAGTGACCCATGCCAGTGATCGATGCCAGCGTCTTTGTTGCCCTGGTCCATGAAGGCGACCGGTATCATCAGCAGAGCCTTCGATGGTACGAATCCAGTTTGCGAGCCGGTGTGCACCTTGCGGCTCCGAGTCTCCTGGTCGTCGAAGTGGCTGCGGCAATACGCCGCCTTACCGGCTCTGAATCTCTGGCGGAGCGTGTGATTAGTGAGCTGGTAGGTGCCGGTGATGTCGAATTTTTTCCTTTGACCTCGAAGCGCAGTGCGACAGCGGCCCGGGTGGCTATCGAGACGGGGGTGCGAGGTGCGGATGCGGTCTATCTCGGGTTGGCTCGAGAGCTTGGCGAATCTCTCGTCACGCTCGATAGACAGCAGCTCCAGCGTGGAGCGAGTGTCGTGCGAGTGGAGAGGCCCTCGAGCGAATCGTGGGAACACGATACCTGATTCGAGGGATAGGAGTTTCCTTTCGGCACCGTCGATCGAGACGCGCTCCCAGGAGGGGGTCGTGCTCGATGACCTCGACGTGACGGCGTGCGCCGCCGGCGCCTCAAACGTGGACGCTCATCGCCGGCAATCGGTGAATCCTGCGTAGGAGGGCCAGTTGGCCGATGTGGTAGGCCTCGTGGTGGAGTTGGAATCCGATGCCGCCCAGCAGGGTTCCGTCCTCGAACGGAAACTCGAAGTCGGCCGCCGGGGGTGGCTGAGACAGCGAGTCGGCGTCGAGCTCCTGGAAACCGCGATCCATCGCGGCGGTCACTTCCAACCATGCGGTCCGCATTTCGGCGAGCGACGGGTAGATCTCGATTTCGTCGATGGAGTGAGCCGTGGCGGTGATCTGCTCGAACGGGTTGGATTCCTCGACTCCGATGAATTTGGCGAGGTAGTGTCGCGCATCGTGCATGTGCAGGGCAATGAAAGCCATGCTGCTGGTATCTTCGTTGGGCCTCAGGCGGGCGGTCTCGTCGCTGACTTCATCGAAGCAGTTCAGAAACAGGCGAGTGTGCAGTCGGAACATGGCGTGCAATGGAACCAGTCGGCTATCCACGGAGACAACCCCCTTTCAGAGACTTCGAGGTGTAGAAATCGGCTATCAGCCTATCAGCGCTACAATTCTGTCAGGTCTCGGA
>JAUWSP010000153.1 GCA_030610025.1 Acidobacteriota bacterium
ACCCATCTCGATAACCTCGTCGCGCAGCTTGACGAGATGCTCGTACGAGGCCTTCAGGGCAGCCAACTCATCGTCGGTGCCAGCGGGCATCTGCCAGGAGATGCCGTCGGTGCCGAGGCTGGTCTCCATGGCCATCATGCACTGACGGAAACCGATCTCGTCGGAATTCACGAAGGTGCCGCAGGGCCAATCGAAGCCCTGCCCGTCGATCACCGCCTTGACCATCAGCACGGACTGATGAGAGGGGCTCTGAAAGGAGCTCCGGCCGCGCAGCTGGATGATCTTCTTGCCACCCTGTCGCACGTTCGCCTGAATCGCTTCCCAGTGCTCCTGCGTCAGCTCGTCGGTGCCGATGATGTCGGTGAGCGGCCGTCCGTTGACACGGGCGGTGCTGGCGAAAACGGCCATCTGCTCGCCATGGCCACCATAGGTCCGGCAGTTGGTTACAGCGTCCTGCTGAATGCCGAAGTGCTGGCCTAGAGCCGTCTGCAAGCGGGTGCTGTCGAGTGCCGCCAGCGTTGCCACGCAGCTCGGTGCCAGGCCGGAATTGACCAGGGTCACGAGTCCGGTGATGTCGGCCGGGTTGAAGATCACGACCACGAACTTGGCATCGGGGCAGTAGGACTTGATGTCCTTGCCGAGCTGGGCTGCGATCTCTGCGTTGCCCTTCAGCAGGTCCTCTCGAGTCATCCCCTCTTTGCGTGGCGCACCGCCGGAGGTGATGATGTAGGAGGCGCCGGTCAAGGCCTCGGCGATGTCCGAAGTCCAGGTGACTCGGGCGCCTGGAAAGGCACAGTGGTACATCTCGTCAGCAGCCCCCTGGTTGCCCTTGTCATAGGGGTCGTACATGGCGACGTTCGGGGTCAGGCCCATGGTCAGGACCGTCTGGACCATGTTGGAGCCGATGGCTCCGGCCGAGCCGAGAATGGCGACTTTGTCTTCCGTCAAGTAGCTCATGGAAACACCTCCTAGGTGGTGAGAGTGGAATGAGACCTCGTTCCACCGATCATTCTAGCTCTCTTCGAAGGTGTGTGCGCCGGAATTTCTGCCCCAGAGAATCTCTCGCTCCGAGCTTGGGCGAACCTCGACGTCCAGACGCCAGGATGCCTTAGAATCCGACACATCGTAAGGAAAGGAAGGTCGAGGCGATGACCGAGACACAGCGCACCCACGCCATTGGTTTCAGTCGCATCCTGGGGTTGTGGGAATCGGTGGCCTTGGGCCTGAGCCTCAGTGTCGGCCTCGTGTTGATCGTCCTGCATGAGGTGGTCTTTGCTGCTGTCGGGCCAGCCACCCCTGTGATCTATGCCTTGGCCGTCCTTCTATACGCACCTCTGATCCTGAGCTATATGGAGCTCGCGGCGGGAAGGCCGGGTAGCGCCAGCGCCTACCAGATCGCCCACTCGTACCGGTCCTCGGGCCTCACCTTCGCCGTCGGGTGGCTGATGTTGGCAGGTCTGATTTCGGTGGCGGCCCTCATGGCTATCGCTGTAGGCGAGCGACTCGAGGTGTGGCTGGGCCACCTCTTCGGTGTCGATGTCGGGGATGTCTGGCTGGTGGCTGCGGTGGTCGTCCTGGCGGCACTGAACGAGTGGCTCAGCGACACCGATCGCTGGCGGATGAGGACGGTGATCGTCGGACTTGCGATGGCCCTCGCCGTGGGAGTCATCACCTGGGGTTATTACGCTCACCTGCCTGGTGGTGAGCTGCGCGAGGTACCCCTTCTCGGTCATGACATGACCGCCGTAGCGGTGCTGGCAGCAGGACTATGGAGCATCGATCTACTCTTGAATCATCGCCGTCAGATGCGGCGCCCGGATGCCACGCTCAGAAGCGCTTCCCTGGTCGTCTGGTTGACGACCGGGGTACTGGCAGTCGCCACCACGGTGTTGGTGGTGCGTTCTCCCGAGATCTGGCTGGCCGACTGGTCGGAGAAACTCTCCTGGGGTGAGACAAGGCTCCAACTCCTGAGTCTCGTAGCCTCGACGACCTTTTGTTGGTTGGGTCTTTCACGGGTGGTTTCTCGGACCGTTCGACTTACGGGCACGATGGCGCATGAGGCTTTTTTGCCGCGGATCGGAAAGCCTGGACAGCTCCAGCGGACTCGAGCCCTGGCCACCCTGACTTGCTTGGTTGTGTTGCTGGTGGCTGTGGGTTGGTGGGTTCCAGCTGGATTGTTGGCGACCCTGGCAGCCATGAGCTTCCTGTGGGTGACGGTGCTGGTGATGGTGCCCTATGCCCGCCGACCGGCAAGAGCGCTCTCGCCGGGTCGCCGAAACCGGTTGCCGCTCCACCCTCTATTCCCCGGATTCGCTGCTGCGACGGCTGTTTTCTTCTCCGTGGTCTTACCTTGGCGCATCAGCGTCATCGGGATGGGCTGGCTGTTGGTGGGTGCTGTCTACTTCTTGACCTACGCTCGAAAGAAGAACGCCGAAGTGAAGCAGGACGCGGCAGTGGTCGGGGTGGGAATCGAGGAGGGTCGCAAGGACAGGCCGCGGGTGATGATCGGCACGGAGGAGGACGAGCGGCTCCCGGCGCTGCTCAAGAGCGGAGCTGCCCTGGCGCGAGCCTACGGTGGTGAGCTCATGGTGCTGCGCGTGCTCCCCCTCGACGACGAGCTTTCTCTCCACACGGTCCAGGGCAATGCGCAGAGAGAGTGGGCCGCTCTCGAACGGCTGATGCAGCCTCTGGACACCGGTGATGTGGAGACCCAGACAGTCGTGAGGATCGCGCCGACTGTGCATGCGGGCATCGTGGCGACGGCCAATGAGTACGATGCCGATGTGGTGCTCATGGCGACCCCGACCGCACCCTCGGCCGACGCATCCGATACTGCAGTGGCGCGTGTCTTCTCCGCTACCTCGCGTCCTCTGGCGGTTCTGAGGGGCGACTACCCCGATGCCGGTGCGCGCGTTGTTGTTGCGACTGGCGGTGGACCGCACGCTCCGGAGGGCTTGAAAATCGGGGATCGACTGACCGAGGGGCTCGGCGGCAGTGTGGAGCTCGTGAGTGTGAGCTCGCAGTCTCGGTCGGAGAAAGAAGCCGAGGAGGCCATCCGGGCAACACTGCAAGAAGCGCAACTGGGTACCGAGGTGCCAACCAGGGTCATCGAGGCAAGGAGCGTCGAGAAGGGCCTGGAAGAAGAAGGTGATCTCCTGATTGTTGGTTCTTCGATCGATCGCTTGCTGGGCCAGACGGTGTTCGGAGGGCTGCCCATCGAGGTGGCACAGGCGAGAACCAGTGCGACGCTCATCGTCAAGCGGGCCGAGGCGGCGATGCATTTCTGGCAGCGCCGAATCTGGGAGGTGCTGACCCGGATTCTGCCCACCCTTTCGGTCAAGGAGCGCTCCGAGGTCTACGCACAGATGGCCCAGGATGCCCGGGCCGATGTGGACTTCTATGCCCTGATGTCGCTTTCCTCGGCTATCGCTCTCCTGGGCCTGCTCTTGGATAGCAGTGCCGTGATCATCGGGGCCATGCTGGTGGCGCCCCTGATGAGCCCGATCCTGTCGCTGGCTCAGGGAATCGTTCAGGGGAACCCTCACCTCATCCAGCGGGCTGGTGCCTCGACATTCAAGGGGACCGTCGTTTCCATCGGAGTCAGTACGCTGCTGACCCTGCTGGTATCGAACGCAGGCACTCAGCCGACAAACGAGATTCTGGCCCGAGTGAATCCGAATCTGCTCGATCTCGGCGTGGCACTGGCGGCCGGTGCCGCCGCTGCCTATGCGGTCAGTCGCAAGTCAGTGGCCGCGGCGCTTCCGGGCGTGGCGATCAGCGTTGCACTCGTGCCGCCTCTCTGCGTGGTCGGCTACGGTCTCGGCGCCTCGGAATTCGGTATCGCCGGCGGGGCCTTGCTGCTTTTCCTGACCAATCTGGGTGGCATCGTCCTGGTGGGCGTCGTGATCTTCTTGATGATGGGATTTCGGCCCACTCGGGCGGAGCGTGGAATACGAACCCGTCAAGCCGCTTTCTTGGCTGTCATTGGCCTTCTTCTGGTGGCGTTTCCCTTGGGTCTGACCACCTTCCATCTAGCCCGGGAGCGCAGTCTGCGCTCCGAGATCAACACCATCGTCGGACAACTCGACCGCGAGGCCTTCGGTATCAACCGCTACTCAATCGAGAAGGAGAGCGGCCAATTCGTTGTCATTGCGACAATCTATTCCTACCAGGATGTCGGACGTGAAGAGGTGGAGATGGTGCAGCGGCGACTCTCGGAAGCGATTGGTGAGCCCATCACGCTTCGAGTGACCATCGTGCCAGCTACTTTTGCCGAAGCGGGTGGAAGCTCGGAAGAGGAGCCTGTGGAAGAGCCCCCGGTGGTACCATCCATCGAGGTCGAAGGCCTCGGTGAGCCGTCGGCAGCGGAGACGGTCGAGGTGGAGTCGTTGGACCCAGCGAGCAACTAGCGAGTCCTTGAATGTCTAGATCCAGCAAGAGGTGGCGGCGATCCGCAGCCTGGCTGGTGGTGCTGTGCCTGGTGGCCGTCTTCAACCCTGACCTTGCAGGTGCTGATGAGGGCGACCGGCCCAAGATCGGACTGGCCTTGGGCGGCGGCGGTGCTAAGGGTGGGGCGCACGTCGGTGTGATCAAGGTGCTCGAAGAGCTCAACGTTCCGATCGACTACATAGCCGGGACCAGTATCGGAGCCATCGTCGGTGGGCTCTACGCGTCGGGCATGACCAGCGGCGAGCTGGAAGAAGCGATGGCTACCATCGACTGGGCGGAGGCGATGCAGGACAGGCCGCCACGCCGGGATCTCAATTTCCGCCGCAAGGAAGACGACGCCCGCTACCTGATCGACCTCGAGGTGGGGATCGGCAAGGGTGGCCTGAAATGGCCGGCCGGGTTCGTCAGCGGGCAGAATCTCTTCTTCCTGCTGCAATCGTTGACTCTTCCCGTCGTCGAGGTGGATGATTTCGACCAGCTGTCGATCCCCTTTCGCGCCGTTGCGACCGACCTCCGGACGGGCGGGATGGTCGTTCTCGATCACGGCTATCTGGCCACGGCCCTGCGGGCCAGCATGGCGATCCCTGGTTTCTTTTCCCCGGTGGAGATCGAAGACCAGCTCCTCGTCGACGGAGGAATGGTCAACAACCTTCCCGTCGATGTCGCCTTCGCAATGGGTGCGGACATCGTCATCGCTGTGGATCTGGGAGCGGCTCTTTCGGAGCGCACCGTCGGACAATCAGTCGTGCAGATCTACCAGCAGACGATTCGCATGCTGACGCGGCCCAACGTCGACTCCAGGCTCGAGATTGCCGACCTGGTGATCAATCCCGGTGTATCTGGCTACGGCACCATGGCTTTCGACCAGATTGTCGAGATCATGGCAAAGGGTCAGGAGGGGGCGCTCGAGGTGTCGGACGAGATCGCCCGCTTTTCCGTGGAACCGGAGGTCTACGAGGCTCATCGGGCGCAACAGATACTGCCACCACCTGAACCCATCAGCATCGATTTCGTCGATTTCGTCGGCAATGAGCGGGTGGACGACAGGGTCATCAGGAGGCACATCCGCCTCGAAGCCGGCAGCAAGCTCACTCTCCAGATGTTCGGAGACGATCTCTCTGAGCTGCTGGGCGGTGGTAGCCGCCGGGAGGAACGTCGGGCGAAGCAGTTGACAGGCGAGGTGCCGCTCGACTTGAGGGCACTCTTCGAAGACCTCCGCAGGATCTACGGTCTCGGCGAGTTCGAGCAAGTGGACTTCGGCTTCGAAGAGCGGGGTGAGGAGCGGGGAGTGGTCATTCGCATGCGTGAAAAGCCGTGGGGCCCCAACTATCTACACTTCGGGCTCGAGGTCGCCACCCAGGGCAATGGCGAGACCCTCCTCCAATTCCTCGTCAACCTGACGAAGACGACCATCAACGCCCGCGGTGCCGAATGGCGTACTGACCTGCTGGTTGGCAACCAGCGCGGCGTCTTCACGGAGTTCTACCAACCGCTGGATTTCGCCGGCCGATTCTTCGTTGCCCCGCGGGTCGACTTCGATGCTGGACGAATCCGGCTTTTCGAAGACGGCGATTCCATTGCCGAGTTCAGCACCAGAGATACCGTCTTCGGCCTCGACTTTGGATATCAGGCCGGAACCTACGCAGAAGTGCGTCTCGGTGCGATAACCGGGTCTGGTGGGGCAGATCTCGAAACGGGGACCCTGCCACCCGAGTTCGTGGATGAAGTGCGGGATTTCAATTTTGGAGGTGTACGCCTGCTGGTGCGGGCCGATCGCTTGAACAGCGTGACGATTCCGACGAAGGGCTGGTCATCGCATCTTCGAGCCTTCGAGTCGCTGGAAGACCTGGGAGCCGATGACGAATACACCAAGATCTCCTGGTCCGGTCAGAAGTTCTTCAGCCGGGGGAAGCACACCGGCTTTGGAGGTCTTGAAGCGGGTTGGAGCTCCGGAGACCTGCCGCTCTACGACATGTTCACTCTGGGTGGCTTCGCCTCACTTTCAGGCTATGAGGAACTCGAGCTGCGTGGGCAGTACTTGGGGCTCGGACGGCTGGGTTACTACAACCAGATCCTGAAGAGTTGGTACCTGGGCGGTTGGGCAGAGGCAGGCAACGTGTGGCTGGCCAGCGATGAAATCGGCTTCGACAGTCTGCGCT
>JAUWSP010000287.1 GCA_030610025.1 Acidobacteriota bacterium
ACACCTCGGTAACCAACCGTGGCGGGGCACTGCGACTTCTGAATCTGCCGCCCAAAGTTCAGGACATTCTGCAGATCACCCAACTGGTGACGGTGTTAGACGTACTGGACGACGAGGAAGAGGCGGTCGCTACCTTCGCGGACTGAAGGAACGCCGGATCCGTTCCGGCGAACCCTACCCAGGCTGTGGAGCTCATCGCTCGACATGCCTTTCTACAGTTTCGTTAGCCCCCACGCCTGGCGGTGCTCACCTGCTGACCGCAGGTGGCCTGCTGGGAGGTGGTGCGTTTGGCTCGCGGCCCTCCTGTTATCGGTCGCGACAAGCACCCCTTCGCAGGCTCAGGTTCCCGACAGGGAGGCCGAGCTCGAGGCCATTCGAGACCAGATCATGGTCCTGCAGTCGACGCTCAACAGGGTCTCTCAGGAGGAGCGGGGCCTTCGCGGCGAGGCGAAGCAGACCGTTGTGGCCATCGAGCTCCAGGAAAAGCGCGTCGAGGAAGCGCGGGCGGCCAGACGGCTCGCAGAGGAGTCCCTGGAAGAGGTCAGCGAAGAGGTCGCCACCCTGGAAGCCTCGCTCGACGAGATCCGTGGAAAGCTGAGGCAGAGCCTCGCCGACCTCTATCGGATGGGGCAGCAGGGCTATCTGAGGCTGTTCTTCTCGATTCGATCGGCCGATGATCTGCTGCCGGGCATTCGTCAGATGCGCTTCTTCGTACGGCGGGACAGCGAGCTCTTGAAGACCTACCTCGATACGCACACCGAGCTCACTTTTCAACAGGAGCAGCTGGCGCAGCACAGAGAAGAGGTCGAGGCTTGGCTCGGTCGGGAGTCCTCTCGATTCGAGGAGCTCGGTCGTCTTCGGCAGCGACAAACGACCCTCCTCGCCCGCCTCGAGCGGGAACGGGAGAGTCTCACCGTCCAGACTGCCGCGTTGAGTGAGAAAGAACGGAAGCTGTCGAATTTTCTGGACTTCCTCTATGGGCGCACGCCGACGCCGTTGAGCGGCACGCCGGTGCAGAATTTCAAGGGCGTATTGGACTGGCCGATCAGGGCCAGGGTCGAACGGGGGTTCGGGCCCAGGCTCGATCCTGTGTACGGCACCCGGGTACCCCACAACGGTCTCGATCTGGCGACCACCCCTGGCGCCGAAGTGAGAGTGGTGTTTCCCGGCAAGGTGTTGTTTGCCGCTCCGTTTCAGGGCTACGGCCTGACGGCCGTGGTTCACCATCCGGGACGTGTGTTCTCGCTCTATGCGGGCCTCGGAGAGTTCAAGGTGGGAGCAGGGGATGTGTGATCTTTAGGCCAGGTCATCGGCATAGCTACGGACTCCCTCTACTTCGAGATACGCGAAGAAAACAGGCCGGTCGACCCCGCGCAGTGGCTGCGCTGACCGAGCTCAGGTGAGGATTTTCCATGAACCGAAGTCGCATTCTGTTTTTCCTTCTATCTCTGGCGGTTCTGCTGCCGATCGTCTCTGGAACCCTGTCTCGAGCCGCCACGGACCAACCGGCGGACGACGACGCTCTCTCCAAGCATCTGTCGGTCTTCTCAGAGGTCATGTCCCTCATTCGCCGGGCCTATGTGGAGGAGACCTCGATCGATGAGCTGCTGGCCGGGGGGCTGGACGGCGCGACTGACGCGCTGGATCCACTATCGACCTTCGTGCCAGCGGACTCGATCGAAGCCTTCGAGGAGGTTCGTCAGATCGGTCGCAACCACAGTGGCCTGACGGTCGGCAAGGAGCGGGGGATCGCTTTTGTGATCGCCGTCGATACGGGTAGCCCGGGAGAGGAGGCAGGATTGGAGGCGGGCGACATCCTGGCCGAAATCGATGGCCGTTCGACGCGAGGCATTCCGCTCTGGGAGTTGCAGTCGGTTCTGGCGCAGGAGCCTGGCACCGAGCTGAGCCTGGAGATTCTTCGTCGGGGGCAGAGCAAAGAGCTTGCCCTGCAGCTCCAGACTTATCAGTTCTCCGAGTCGATAGTGGAGGACCATGAGGGTCTGGCGGTCCTGCGTCTGGGTCGAATCGGAGAGGACACTGTCGAGGAAGTGCGAGAAGCGCTTGGCAGCCTGACCCGGTCGGGCCAGGACAAGCTGCTGATCGATTTGCGAGGGTTGGCAGGTGGTAGCAGCGAAGCTGCCTATTCCATTGCCGGTCTGTTTGCCAGCGGTGAGCTGGGCCGCCTGCAAGGGGCCGAGGGCGCCGAGGTCCGGTTCGAGGGCCTCCAGGCCCTGCCTTGGAGTGGCGATACGGTGGTGCTGGTCAATGCCGGAACCCAGGGTCCAGCCGAGATCCTCGCTGCCGTCCTACGCCAGCAGTCCGGAGCTCGGCTCGTGGGGCAGCGCAGCTTTGGCCTGGCCGGTCATCAGAGCCTGGTGCCGCTTTCGGACGGCTCGGGAGTCCTCCTCACGGATGCCTACTACACGGGGCCGGACGGCGAGCCAATCTCGAGCAGCCTGGTGCCGGATGTGGTCGTCAGGCAGAGGCCTGGCACCGTCTCGGAGGAAGAGGTGGAGATCGAGGACCTGACGCTGCAGCGAGGACTCGAGGTGCTTCTCGAAGCCGAAGCCCCCATCGAAGAGGTAGCCTGAGACCGCAGTCTTCAGTCAGCGCGCAGGACCGCCAGCGGTCGACGCTGAAGGGCCCCCCAGCTGGCGACGATTCCAGTCAGGGCGGTCAGCGCCACACTCAGTCCGAGCGACAGCAGGATAAGCCGAGGGTAGGGCTGCCAGGAGAGCTCCATGCTGCGGGTCAGGACGAACCAGGACAGCAGCGCGCCGCCTGCCGTGCCGATGATGCCGGCAACACCGCCAATCAGTGCGTACTCGGTGGCCATCATGGCCGCGACCTCTCGGCGGGTCATCCCCAGCGTCTTCAACAGGGCCACCCGTTGGCTTCGCTGCACCGATCCGGCACTGATACCTCCCGCCAGAATCAAGATGCCGGCCAGAATCGAGAAGCTGCCGAGAAATCGGACTCCGCTGGTCATCCGCTCGAGGCCCTGGGCGATCTTGTCGAGCAGCTCGCGGATCTTGAGCAGTGTGACATTGGGGAACTCCGCGGCCAGCAGGTCTTGAGTCGCCTGTTCTGTTGGCTTCGGGAACCGCGCCGTGGCAATTCGCACCTGGGGAGCGTTCTCGAGAACGCCCGGTTCGACCACCAGGAAGAAGTTGATCCCGAAGGTACGCCAGTCGACTTTCCGAATGCTGGTGACCGCGAGCTCGAGAGGCATGCCCTGGATGTCGAAGCCGAGGTGTGAGCCGAGCTCGACTCCCAACTCGGTGGCGAAGCCCTCTTCGACGCTGACTTCCCATGTTTCGGGATCGCTCCAGAGCTCACCCTCGAGGATCGAATTGTCAGCTGGCAACTCCTGCAGGTAGGTCAGTCGCTGCTCGCGTGTCAGCGCCCACCTTCGGTCGGCGTCATCCGGGGTGGCGGCGGCCAGCTCGCTGACCGGCGTTCCATCGACGGAGCGCAGCCTCGCCGTGACCACGGCAACCGAGTCGATGCTGCTGGAGCCCTGCTGCCGCAGGAGTCGCTCCACCTCGGGCCACTGATCGGGCTGAATGTCGATCAAGAATGCGGTGGGTGCCGAAGTCGGTAGGTCCCCTCGCAGCTCGTCCGACAGCGCTCTTTCAACGAACCCCAGAGCTGTCACGAGAAGGACTCCGAGGCCGACCGCCACTACGCTGCCCAGAGTGGCGGCTCCTGGCTGGGCCAGCGATGCGACTCCATGGCGCGCCCAGACGGAGCCGAGTCGGCGGCCGAGAGGCGCCAGAGAGCGCATGAGCACAAAGGCTGCCAGGGCCAGGAGACCGGCGGCGACGACGATCCCGAGCGTGAACTGGGAACCGAGCTTCGCGTCTCGTGCCTGGAAGGCTGCCGCCATCCATATCCCCAGTAACAGGACGCCGGACAGAAGCACCGAGCCCACGCGCCCTTGCCTGACCGGCTCCACGTCCTTGCGTAGCACCCGCAGAGGCGAGACTCTCCGGGTTGCGAGCAGGGGTGCCAGGGTAAACAGTAGAGCCAGGCCGATTCCCAGCCCGATCCCCCTGGCCACGGCGCCGGGGCTCCACCATGCCAGCTCGGAGACCGGCAGCAGGTCACCGATCAGCGTCGGCACGAATCGTTGAATCAGGATGCCCGCGGCCGCCCCGAGAACGCCGCCTGCCAGTCCCAGCAGAGTGGCGTGGCCGAGATAGAGCTTCGTGACGTCGTTGGGCCGCAGGCCGAGACAACGATAGATGGCAATGGCATCGATCCGACTGGCCAGCCAGGCGCGAGTCGTCTGGGCGACCCCGAGCCCTCCCAGGAGCAGCGACAGGAGGGCAACGAGCCCGAGGAATTTCTCCACTCGCTGGATGGCCTGCTGGAGGGTCTCCTGGGCGTCTTTGTAGGTCCGCACCCGGATTCCCTCGAATTCACCTACCAGATCTCGCAGCTCGGTGGCGAGCCGTTCAGCCTCCTCCGCTCCCGTCCCCGAGGGCAGCTTGAGGAGAAGACGATGCATGACTCGGCTGCCGCGTCTGTCGAGGTCGGCTCGCCGAAGCCCGGCGCCGCTCAGCAGCACTCTCGGCCCGAGTCGGAAAGGGCC